>CAXQAV010000325.1:0-3742 GCA_964221795.1 Luminiphilus sp.
GTGCTTCTGAATTCCCTGGCAGAATCCACGACGACCTTCTTCGGGCGACCAAACATCGGCCAGGAATGATTGATGTCGCGCGCTGCCAGCCAGTCCTCCTTGCGGCACATCGCCTGCGCAAGACAGAGGGCGACCGACAGGTGTCGCGTAGCCCTTAATTGTGAGATGAGAAATCCAACGAAATCAACGGCCTTGCTTTGCCCTTAAATATGATATTTTGCCTTTAAATCCGATATTTTTGCCCTTAAACCTGAGACAGGGTTCGCAGCTTCGTGTGGCAAATATTGATGGATGATGATCGCGAAGACTTCGTTGCCGCTGGTGCTGAGGAGGCGCGCAGGGCGGCCGTTCTGCGTCCGCTTGTTCAGGCATATCTCAAAGGAACTGGCAGTCTGGAAAGTGGCATCAATGACGCCGTTTGGGAGCTTGGTGTCAGCAGGGCGACTGTCTGGCGCTGGATAAAGCGTCTGGCCGAAGAGGGTGGGCGCACCAGCGCGCTGGCTTCTCGGAAACGGGGCCGCCCGACTGGTACAACCTTGATATCCGGCAAGGTGGAAGCGGTGATCGAAGAACATCTTCGCCGTTATTTCTTACGGCGGGAACGCCCAAGCCTGTCGCGCATCGTGACAGAAATCCGAAGCGCGTGCTGGCAGCAGGGCTTGCAACCGCCGACACGTCGGACGGTTCAGCGCAGGCTGGATGCAATGGATGCCCGTGAAATTGCCAAGGCACGCGAAGGCGCAAAGGCGGCCCGCCAGAAATTTGCGCCGGTCGTAGGCGACAACAAGGCAAACCGGCCACTGGAGGTCGTGCAAATCGACCATACGCCTGCGGACATCATTCTCGTCGACAGTTTTGAACGCAAACCAATTGGGCGGCCTTGGGTCACGCTGGCGATCGACGTCGCAACGCGGATGGTGACCGGATATTACACCTCTCTCGAGGCACCTTCGCGTCTGTCGGTGGCGCTTTGCCTGACACAGGCTGTGGCCCCCAAGGCGGAACTTCTGGCGGAATTGGTGCGCAATGTTCCTTGGCCCGCGCAGGGTAAACCGCATAGCATCCACGTCGATAACGGGCGCGATTTCCGGTCGCATGCCTTTCGGTCGGCATGTGCAGAATGGGGGATCGATCTGGTCTATCGGCCGCCAGGCAGTCCTCATTTCGGAGGGCACATCGAACGATTGATCGGCACGATGATGGGGGCCGTGCACCTGTTGCCTGGAACAACGCAATCCTCGGTCGTGGCCAAGGGCGACTATGACGCCGAGGGCATGGCCACGATGACCTTAAGCGACTTCGATCGCTGGTTTGCTCTGGAAATCTGCCGCTACAACAACAGCATTCATTCAAGTCTTGGCTGCACGCCCGTTGCCAAATGGGAGGCGCTCTCAGAGCAAATGATGGGCGATATCCCCTTCGAGATTGAAGCCTTTCGGGTGAGCTTTCTGCCAAGTGAACTGCGCAAGGTCAGGCGTGACGGCATCCATCTGTTCCAGATACGGTACTGGTCCGATGCGCTTGCAGGCCACATCGGGCGCGGGGATGGAAAGGTGGTCGTCCGCTACGACCCTCGCGACCTCTCGGTGATCTGGGTCGAACTGGATAATGACCGATACGTCGAAGCTCGGTACCGAAACCTGGAAATTCCGCCTGTGTCGCTCTGGGAATATCGCGAAGCCATGAGGAATGCCCGTGCCCTTGGCAAGTCCGGGTCCAATGAGCTGGTCCTGGCTGAGCTGATCCGACAGCAACGCCAAATCGAGTCTGAAAGCCGGAGCCTGACGAGGGCCGAACGCCGATCCCGTGAAAGAAAAGGGACATTGGAGGGCGCCAACTCGGCCGTCTCAACAACCGAAGGGCTGCGCGCGATCGATACGGGTGATACATCGCGCCCATTGTTCAAGGTGGAGAGATGGTGAATTGAGGGCAGGAAAAACAGAGGAAGACGGTCGGATCACCCTCATTCAATCGGATATCTGGATTGGCTTTCCGCGGGCCGAACAAGTTCTGGACCGTTTGCAGTGTATGATCGAAGCGCCAAGGCAAACCCGTATGCCTGGCCTTCTTGTGCATGGCGCGTCCGGGATCGGAAAGACGATGATCGCCCGCAATCTTTCGCGCAGATATGCACCGGAATATGACCCAGCATCGGGAATTACGCGAACGCCGCTGTTACTGTTACAAGCACCACCAGCTCCCGACGAACGACGGTTCTATCTGCACATCCTGGCGACCGTCGGGGCACCGGCCACGGCACTGAGCGCGCGCGCTCAAAATGTGGCCTCCCTCGAAGTCCGTGTCGTCGCGCTCTTGCGCGACCTTGGCCTGCGGATGATCATGATCGACGAAGTCCACAACCTCTTGGCCGGGACCCACCGCGAACAGCGCCGCTTTCTCAATGTTCTGCGGTATCTCAGCAATGAACTCGAAGTGTCGCTGGTCTGCCTGGGGGTCAGCGAGGCCGTCGATGCCATCCGTGGTGATATCCAGCTTGCCAGGCGGCTGGACGAACATCACCTTCCAAACTGGCGCGACGACGCCGAGTTCTCGGACATGATCCAGACACTCATCGCGGCAATGCCCCTCGAGAAGAAATCCAATCTGAAGGTCAAGTCACTAAAGCAGATACTTGCGCTGACCGGCGGGGTGACCTCGCGCATCTTCGCCCTGATCAAGGATCTTTCCATCGACGCCATTGTAACAGGTGATGAATGCATCACCGATGACGCAATCGCAAAATGGACGCCGGTTTGGTCGCGCCATGCGAACCCCCATCGGCGGCTCGAGAAGTCCGGGGTGTGAAGCCGCACCCGCTGCCCAAGACTGTCGCGCCGCTGCCCGACGAGTTGTTGTCAGGTTGGTTGTCTAGGCTGGCGGCGGCCAACTACTGTGATGATGCGGAACTACTGGCTCATCTCAGAATCGATACCGCGCATGGCACCGCCTTGAACTTCAACGTCGACGCGGCTGCGGCGGCGAAGATTGCCAACGCCGCACGGATTGACCCAGATGTTGTGCGATCTTTGACCTTCCCAGCAATGACGACACGAGAAGCCTCGCTGACGGCCCAGATACCATTCCAGCATTGCCTGCAATGTTCCAGAGAGGGCCTTTCGCTCAAGCATTGGAGGCGAGCCTGGGCATTCGACTGCCAGGTTTGTGGGACGAGACTTGTGCCGACGCTCGGCAAGGCCAGTGGCGAACAGATGCCCGAAAAGCTGATAAATCGTGCGCGCAACGGCGCCGCGCGGCTTGAATACGCCGCGCGATTACGCAGCTCCAAGCAATTTCGGCGCGCAATGCGCGCGGTCACCTTTGCCATATCATTAAAGGCCTTCCGCGGAGATCCGTTATACGCTCTTCAGGGCCACAGGCTGGAAGTAAGGCTGTTTTGCCTTGCTGCAATTGATGCAGCCCAATCCCGTCCACTGGTCAAAGCGGCCATCTCAAGCTCCGGCATCGACGACTATGCAAGGGTTGCTCTATTGCGCGCCTTCGATAAGGAGCCACGTCTGCTTGCCGCGGTCGATTACATCGCCCGGCAGCGCGCGAAAAGCATAGGCGCGATGGCAGTGGAATCTCATAATTAAGGGCAAAAAATATCCCCGAACGCGTCGTGTCTCAGATTTAAGGGCAACGCGACAAGCACGCAAGCGACCGAAAGTCGTTGCGGTCGCGCTCGCCAACAAGACTGCCCGGATCGCTTGGGCGCTCCTGCGCCGCAACGAGATCTACGCGG
>CAXQAV010000326.1:0-19527 GCA_964221795.1 Luminiphilus sp.
CGACTGAATTAGCGACATCATCCTGCACGCGCCCGCGCAGCTGGACCATGCCTTCCGGACTGAGCGTTGCAGTGAAAGTTGGCGTTTCCTCTCCTGTGTCTGCAAGGACGACAGGCAATTCGGCACGCAGGGCAAAGGCATCGGGCAGCGCGTTTTCTAGACGCCCGACGGCGTTGTCGAAAGTACCCTGATCGGTGCCTTCCAGCGCCACCAGTGTCACATCCGTGTCAGAGATTGTGACGGTGCCACCGCCCACGGCGCGCAGCGCGTCGATGGACTTCGCAACGGCTTCGCCCCAACTGCGCGACGGTGCGCCCAGCGCGAAGACACAAGGTGCACGGTTCTGGAAACCGGCGGCGGAGGCAGCCGTCATGATTTCACTGAGGGCTTCTTCGGTATCGACCGCGCAGGCATCGAAACGCGCCCCGTCCTCATCAAGGATGAACCGCGTCGTATAGGGCGAGATCACAGGGCGCGGGGCGCGGATATCGACCGCCAGCCGCACCCCGTCAGGCGTGTTGCGGGCCAGTGCGACTTCGAGTCGCCGTTTCTCTTCTGGGCTGTCGGCGATGGCGTCGACAATCACGCGGTCGGCGTTCACCGAAATCTTCGACTTGGTCAGCATGTCGAGCGCGCGGAGGGCGTAGTTCAGGGCCACACGCCAGTTTTCGGGGGTCGGGTAATCGCCGACTTCAAGGAGGTCGGTGACGGTGCCGCCGTCCGCGATATCCGAGATGCGCGCGGCCAGTGCCTCACGATCAGTTGAAGCAGGGATCAGCCCGATGAGCGACACACCCGCGTCATTGCGCAGGATTTCGATACCGAATTCCGGTGGTGCGATCTGCGCCGAATCGACGACCGTCAGGTTGTCGATCACACGGCTGGCATCCACCACCCCGCTCGCGGCCGAGATCGCACGGAAGCGGACGGCTTCGGTCGGGGCATCGCCTTCAAGGATCACTTGCAGCCCGTCACCCAGCACCGAGGCCCATTCGTAGCCCTGATCCATAAGGTTTTCCTGCACCGCGATGACCGAGCGCTCCTCCACTTCGCGCACGAGGGTCTGCGCGGCCACATAGGCGATGGCACCGGCAGCGGCGAAAACGGCAAGACGCAGGAAGATCGCTGAAAGGCGCATGGGACTCCGAAGTTGCAGGTGGCCTTTCAATAGGCCCTGACTGCATTGGGTTCAATCACACCAAAAGCGCAATGGCGAAAAATGGCAATGGGATCAGTCCGGCATCACGGTTCGACCGGAAAAGCCGCAGGAGGCTTGCGCCGTCGTCGGGATCGAAGCGGCTCAGTTGCCATGTCAGGTGCCAGCCCAGTGCCCAGGGCCCGCCAATGGCAATAACAAGCGACAGGACCGAGCGCTCATGCGCGGCCAGCACTACGGCGAGACCGAAAAGCAGGATGGTGATCGTCAGGAACAGACGCAGCCATTTGCGGGACTGGTCTCCGAACAGGCGCGCGGTGGATTTGATCCCGATCAACGCGTCGTCCTCGGCATCCTGATGCGCGTAGATCGTGTCATAGAAGAGCGTCCATGCGATACCTGCTGAATAAAGCACAATCGGCACCGGCCCGATGCTGTTGGTATGGGCCGCCCATGCCAGCAATGCTCCCCAGTTGAAGGCAATCCCGAGAAACACCTGCGGCCACCATGTGAACCTTTTGGCAAAAGGGTAGATCGCCACCGGCAAGAGCGCGAGCCCGCCCAACGCAATGGCGGTGGGGTAGAAGGTGATCAGGATCAGAAAGGCCAGGAGCGCCTGCACGACCATCCAGATGAGCGCGCCCCGCACCGTGACCTGCCCTGACGGAATAGGCCGCGAGCGTGTCCGCGCGACTGCCCCGTCAAAGTCGCGGTCGGTGATATCGTTCCACGTGCATCCCGCCCCGCGCATCAGAAACGCGCCGATCCCGCAGCCGATGATCACCCAGAGATCGTGGCTGCTGTAGCCGTCCGTTGCCAGCATCGCCAGCGACAACCCCCAGAGGCATGGCACATAAAGCAGCCATGTCCCGATGGGCCGGTCAGCACGGCTCAGCCGCAGGTAGCCGCGTGTCGCAGCCGGTGCGTAGCGGTCCACCCAATTGTCCGGCGGAGCATCGGCAACGCTGCCGATCTGATCTGGCCCTTCGAGTTCTTCGGTCATATGGTCCGCTTCATGGCATCCAAGGTTCGGCTTTATGTAGAGCACCCATTGGGGGAAGGGCAATCTGTTCCGCTGACGCGTGAACAGGCGCATTACCTTTTTGGCGTGATGCGGTTGGGCGAAGGCGACGTGATCTCGCTCATCAATTCCCGCGGCGGCGAGTGGGATGCCTCGGTCGAGAAGGCGGGCAAGAAGGGTGGTATCCTTCGCTGTCAGGTGCAGACCGCGCCTTTGCAGCCGCCGCCCGATCTGTGGTTCCTATTCGCGCCGATCCGCAAGGAGCGCACGACCTTTATCGTCGAGAAAGCGGTCGAGATGGGGGCAGCAAAGGTGATGCCGGTGCAGACCGACTACACGCAAGCCGCCAACCGTATCCGGCAGGACAAACTGCAGGCCCATGCGGTCGAAGCCGCTGAGCAATGCGGCGGGACGTTTGTGCCGCCTGTGGATGATCTGGCAAAGCTCTCGGCCGTGCTGAGGGATTGGCCCGCCGACCGACAGCTGATGTTCTGTGACGAGCTGCTGATCGGTGATCCGGTGGCCCTGCCTGACCTGCGCGGGCCATGGGCGATCCTGATCGGACCAGAGGGCGGGTTCTCGCCCGCCGAGCGCGAGATGCTGCGCGCATTGCCTTTTGCCCATCCGGTCAGTCTGGGGCCGCGCATCCTGCGCGCAGATACAGCGGCAGTCGCGGCGCTGACGGTCTGGCAGCAGGCGCTGGGGGATTGGGCGTGAAGCTGGCGACTGAAGATGAAATTCTGGCGCTCGAGGATTTCCTGAAAGCCCATATCGAGACATCCATGTTTCCCCTGTCCAGTTTGCGGCGGTTCGGGCTGTCAGGCGGGCATCCCCGTGCGGCAAGGTTCTGGATGCGCTGGAAAGATGGTATGGTGACCGATGCCTTTGCTCTCAGCGAAGAGGGGTTTCTCTTTCCGCAATGCCGCACCGGTGGATGGCAGGATGTGGCCGTTGTGCTGCGCGGGGAAAGGGTCAAGGGCATATTGGGCGATAGCGGGCAGTCCACAGCCATGCGTGCCGCAATCGGGCTGTCAGCACGGGCCGAGATGGATGATGTGGACCCCCTCTATACAGTGGATTTGGCCGATCTGGTGATGCCTGACGTGCAGGGCTATGAACTGTCGCCGATCACGGGCTTCAATGCGCAGCTGGGAGAGGCCGTGCAGGTGGGCGGTGTCTATACACCCGATTCTTTGCGCGGAAACGGCTATGCGCGCCGAGCAGTCGCGATGCATCTGGCCGAGGCGCGAGATCAGGGGGTCGGACGCTCAATCCTATTTGCGGCATCGGAGCAAGCAGGCAAGGTCTGTGAGGCTATCGGTTTTCGCAGACAGGGCGCCTTTGCCCTTACAATGTACGAAACCCCACAGGTCATCCATGTCTGACTTCCTCCGCCCCGAAGCCAAGGCACAGCTCTGGCGGTTCCGCGATGTGATCGCGGGCGCGGGTGTGGCGCTGCTCGGGCTCTACTGGGGTTTGACACGTTTTGGCATTTTGGGCTGGATCGGCTGGATCATGGTTCTTGTCGGCGTCGTCTGGGCCGTGGGAGGCGCGCAGCGCGCGCGGTTCCGGCAAGGGGATGGTGGTCCCGGTGTGGTCCAGATCCGCGAACGGCGGCTGGCCTATTTCGGGCCGCTGGATGGGGGCGTGATGGATGTCGAGGATCTCTTGCGTCTGGAACTCGATCCCTCAAGCCATCCCGCGCCCAGTTGGGTGCTGACGGGGCAAGGCGGCCAGCGGCTCGCGATTCCGGTGAACGCTGCGAATGCCGAAGCGCTCTTTGATGTTTTCGCCGCGCTGCCGGATATCCAGACCAATCTGATGCTGGACGTGCTTTCGCGCACACCCGATGCGCGCGTGATCATATGGCAGCGCGCAAAGCCACTCTTGCATTGACAGAGCATGTCGGGCACGTCACCGATACGACCCTAAACTTCCGCGAGGTCCTTTCCATGTCGATCCCCCAGTCCGGCGGCGCGCCTATCGAACACTACAGCCAGCTGGCCGAACTGCTGGAGAAGGGCTGCAAGCCGAAAGAGGCATGGCGCATCGGCACCGAGCACGAGAAATTCGGCTATTGTCAGGATTCGCTGAAACCGCTGCCCTATGACGGCGAGCGCTCGATCAAGGCGGTGCTGGAAGGGCTGGAAAACCGTTTCGGCTGGGACCGCGTCGAGGAAGACGGCAAGATCATCGGCCTGACCAAGGACGGCGCGAATGTCAGCCTTGAACCGGGTGGCGCGCTGGAACTCTCGGGCGCACCTTTGGAAACGATCCACCAGACCTGCGACGAGGTGAACAGCCATCTGGCCGAGGTGAAATCGGTCTCCGACGAGATCGGCGTCAAATTCATCGGCCTTGGTGCCGCCCCCGAATGGACCCATGAGGAAATGCCCCTCATGCCCAAGGGCCGCTACAAGCTGATGAACAACTATATGGAAAAGGTCGGCACGATGGGCACGGCGATGATGCGCCGGACCTGCACCGTTCAGGTGAACCTCGACTTCGGGTCAGAGGCTGACATGGTCCAGAAAATGCGCGTCGCGCTGGCGTTGCAGCCTGTGGCCGTGGCCCTTTTTGCCAACTCGCCGTTCTTTGAGGGCAAGATCAACGGCCACAAGTCATGGCGCAGCCGGATCTGGCGGTCGCTGGACGACGCGCGCACTGGCATGCTGCCTTTTGTTTTCGAGGAAGGTTTCGGGTTCGAAGCCTGGGTCGAATGGGTGCTCGATGTGCCGATGTATTTCGTCTACCGCGACGGAAAATACATCGACGCGCTGGGCATGTCCTTCCGTGATTTTCTTAAGGGCGAATTGCCCGCGCTTCCGGGTGAAAAGCCGCTCCTGTCGGATTGGGCGGATCACCTGACCACCGTTTTCCCCGAAGCCCGGATGAAGCAGTTTATCGAGATGCGCGGTGCCGACGGTGGCCCATGGCGGCGGCTTTGCGCGCTGCCGGCATTCTGGACAGGGCTGATGTATGACCAGACCGCGCTCGATGCGGCATGGGATCTCTGCAAAGACTGGACAGTAGAGCAGCGCGATGCGCTGCGGGTCGCAGCGTCAGTCGACGGGCTGCAAGCGCAGGTCGACGGCATCAACATGCACGACCTCGCCCGCGAAGTGGTTGCCATTTCGGATGCCGGCCTCAAGGCACGCGCGCGTCCCGGTGCAGGCGGCATGGTGCCCGACGAGACCCATTTCCTGAATGCGCTGAAAGAAAGCATCGAAAGCGGCGAAACCCCGGCAGACGAGCTTTTGCGCCATTACCACACCGACTGGAATGGTGACCTCAAGCGGATTTACGCGGAATACAGCTACTGACCTAGCGCTTGGCCCGAGGTTGCATGTCTCCGGCGGGAATATTTATGGGCCAATAATAACTGGGCGCGTCAGCTCTTCGCCCCGATTTTGCTTTCGGTCCCTGCCCGCAGCCGCTGGATATTGCCCCAGTGCCGCCAGTAGAGCAGCACGGCCAGAAGGATCGCCAGCACGAACATACTGCCATATCCGGTCAGGCCCATGACCACGGGCATCCAGCCTGCCGCCATCAGCGCCGAGAGCGAGGAATAGCGGGTCACAACCGCCACCGCGAGCCAGATCAGGCAGGCTGCGGCCCCCATGGGCCAGGCCAGCGCCCAGAGGATGCCGAGGTAAGTTGCAACCCCCTTGCCGCCCTTGAACCCCAGCCAGACCGGAAAGCAGTGCCCCAGAAACGCAGCGAGCGCGCCGACTTGTGCCGCATCCTCGCCCGCAAAGGCGCGGGCGATGAGGACGACGAGCGCCCCTTTGCCTGCATCAACGATCAGGGTCAGCGCGGCAGCGGCTTTGTTCCCCGTTCGCAGCACATTTGTCGCCCCGATATTGCCGGACCCGATCTCGCGCAGGTTTCCGAGGTTCATGGCGCGCGCGATGATCATCCCGCCCGAGACCGACCCCAGAAGGTAACCAATCACGGCCCAAAGGGCCAAAACCGCCAGAGTGCTTTCAATCACAGGCATTATGCTTCCCCCCAGATGCGTTCACCGCTGACCCATGTGCCGAGCACCTTGCCTTCAAGCCGCGCCCCGTCAAATGGTGTGTTCTTGGATTTCGACTGCAGGTCCGCGCGGTCCAGCTGGAACGGTGCATCGGGATCGAAGAGCACCAGATCGGCAGGGGCATCCGGCAAGAGCCGCCCTGCGGGCAGGCCCAGAATACGCGCGGGGTTTAGCGAGAGCGCACGGAACAGGCGCGGCAGGTCGATCATCTCGGCATGATAGAGCCGCAAGGCCGCAGGCAGCAGGGTTTCGAGCCCGACAGCGCCGCTGGCGGCCTCCTCGAACGGCAGCCGCTTGCTTTCCTCGTCCTGCGGCGTGTGCATCGAGCAGATCACATCGATCAGCCCTTCGGCCACGGCCTGCACCACGGCAAGGCGGTCTTCCTCGCTGCGCAGGGGCGGTTTCAGTTTGAAAAAGGTGCGGTAGTCGGCCACATCCAATTCATTCAGTGTCAGGTGATGCACGCCGACGCCTGCTGTGATCCTGAGCCCGTTGCGCTTGGCGCGCTCCAGCGCGGGCAGGGCGCGGGCGGTGGTGATCTGGTCGACGTGATAGCGCGCGCCGGTCATCTCGAGCAGACTGATATCGCGGTCGAGCCCCATGCGTTCCGCCATCGGGCTGACGCCGGGCAGACCCCGCAAGGAGGCAAACTTGCCCGAGGTGACGGCGGCACCTTCGGAGAGCACAGGTTCCTGCACATGGCCGATCACCAGTGCGTCGAGCGAACGCGCATAGGTCAGCGCGCGGGCGTAGACCTTGGTATTGGTCACAACGCTGTCGCAATCGGTAAAGGCAACCGCACCGGCGTCCTGCAGAAAACTGATCTCGGTCATCTCGCGGCCCTGCCGGCCTTTGGTCAGCGCCGCCATGGGCAGCACGTTCACAGGCGCGTCGGCCTGCGCGCGGCGTTCGACAAATTCAAGTGTCTCGGGCGTGTCGATGGCGGGCAGCGTATCGGGGCGGGTGACGATGGTGGTCACGCCACCTGCCGCCGCTGCACGCCCAGCCGAGCGGAAGCTTTCCTTATGCCGCTCGCCGGGTTCGGACACTTTCACGCCTATATCGATGATCCCGGGGGCAAGGCACATGCCGCCACAGTCCACGGTCTTATCGGCTTTGACAGCCGGATGCGCGGTCTCGAACACCTCGGCGATCCGCCCGTCCCGCAACAGAATGGCACCGTGTCCGTCGGTCAGGGCCACAGGGTCAATCACCCTCGCGTTCACAAAAAGTGTTGTGGTCATCGCCGGTGATCCTTGTCTGCCGTCCGCTGCATCCTCATCCCCCGATCAAGATCATCACGGCCACAATTCCAAAGAGCGTGATCAGTGACAGGAAGGCAAGCATCCCGCTGATCCGCGCCTTCGATTGGGCCGGTGCGGTCTCGGGTGGAGGGATAATGCCCTGGGCGCCCTTGGCTGGCAGCTTTTCATGCGGGGTCATCTCCGGTGTGGGGGCATAGGTCGTGATATGACGCAGGCTGAAGCCTGGGAGCAATTCAGTTTCCACGCCACCTGTTGCCCGCGACAGGACCAGAACGGCATAGCCCTTGATCTGGTCCACGACAGCCGCGTCCACCAGATCGGGGGCCATGTCATAGCCCTCCTGAATATAGCGCGTCAGGGCCATGCCGCCGAGGTCGTCGATTTTGACGATATCGACAAACTCCGGGTTTAGCGGCGCGCCAAGCAGGGCCAGCATTCCGTCGCGGGTCTTTTGCAGTGCTTCCTGTGGCAGGGGCAGCGGGGTCGCGAAGACCCTGGTCTGGCCGTGTTCGTTGCGTGGAATCTTGACTACCATCAGACCATTACCTCCTTCGGGCCGCGCGATTTGCGCAGGTTCTGCGCCAGCAGGTCCATCGCGGCCATGCGCACCGCGACACCCATCTCGACCTGTTCCTGAATAACGCTGCGGTTGATGTCGTCGGCGATGTTCCCATCGATCTCGACCCCGCGGTTCATCGGACCGGGGTGCATGACGATTGCGTCCGGTTTGGCGTGGGCCAGCTTGGCTGCGTCCAGACCGTACCGGTGGAAATACTCGCGCTCGGAGGGGATGAAGCCGCCGTCCATCCGTTCCTTCTGGAGCCGGAGCATCATCACAACATCGACGTCTTTCAGGCCCTCTTCCATATTCTCGAAGACCTCGACCCCGAACTCACCCATGCCTGAGGGCATCAGGGTCGCGGGCGCGATCAGGCGGATACGGTTTTCCATCTTGCCAAGCAGCATGATGTTCGAGCGCGCCACGCGGCTGTGGGCAATGTCGCCACAGATCGCAATCGACAGGCGGTGCAGGCGCCCTTTGGCCCGCCGGATCGTCAGCGCGTCCAGCAGCGCCTGCGTCGGGTGTTCATGCTTGCCGTCGCCTGCGTTCAGCACCGCGCAGTTTACCTTCTGCGACAGCAGGTCCACCGCGCCCGAGTGCGGATGCCGCACTACCAGCAGATCGGGCCGCATCGCGTTCAGCGTCAGGGCCGTATCAATCAGGGTCTCGCCCTTTTTGATCGACGAGGCCTGCATCCCCATGTTCATCACATCTGCCCCAAGACGCTTGCCCGCCAGTTCGAAACTGGCCTGCGTTCGGGTCGAGTTTTCAAAGAACATGTTGATCTGCGTCATCCCCGCCAGCACGTCACGATGCGCGACGCCCTTGCGGTTATGCTCTGCATAGCTGTCAGCGAGGTCCAGAAGGGTCGTGATTTCAGTCGGGTGAAGCTGCTCGATGCCCAGAAGATGCTTGGCGCGAAATGTCATGCGTGTCCCCGTCCATGCCGTTGAGAGGTCTTATAGGCGGCGCGCGTGCCCGCTTCAATGCCAGAGGGTATGCACATCCCGATCGATCCGGCATAGGGTGAGGGCGATGGAATCGGCGAATACATACTGGCGTGATCGCGCGCTGCTGGAGTGGCAGGTCGAACTAGGTGCGACCGAGGCCATTCTGGACGCCCCTTTGGACCGCTATGCTCTGGCTCCGGTGAAACCTGCCGCAAAGCCTGCGGCGTCGGGGGCGCCCACGACCCCAGTGCCGCCAGAACCCGCCGTGCAGGAGGCCGTGAACGCTGTGCTGGTCGCGCAGCAGGCCGCAGCCATGGTGCAGGATCTTGGCGCTCTGGCCACGGCGATGGAGGCATTCGACCACTGCGAATTGAAATTGGGTGCCCGCAGTTTTGTCTTTTGCGACGGGGACCCTTCCGCCCACGTGATGATCGTCGGCGAGGCACCGGGGCGTGAGGAAGACCGTGCAGGCCGACCCTTTGTCGGTCGCGCAGGGCAGTTGCTGGACCGGATGTTTGACTGCATCGGCATGGGACGGACCAAGGCCGATCCAGCGCAGGGGCTTTATATCACCAATGTCCTGCCGTGGCGTCCGCCCTCGAACCGCACGCCCGATACCAGTGAAATTGCGATGATGCTGCCGTTTCTGGAGCGCCATATCGCGCTGGCCGATCCGCAGATCGTTGTGCTGATGGGCAACACGCCCTGTCAGGCGCTTTTGGGCAAGACGGGGATCACGCGCATGCGCGGCCAATGGACCGAGGTTCTGGGCAAGCCCTGCCTGCCGATGTTCCACCCAGCGTTTCTCTTGCGCAATCCCATCGCCAAGCGCGAGGCATGGGCCGATTTGCTATCATTGCAGGCGCGCCTGCGAGACATGAAAGGCTGAACATGCGCTATCTGGCATTGGTCTTGGGTATTGCTGCGGCACCTTTGGCGGCTGATCCGCTCGATCTGATCGACTATGAGGCGTTCTTTGCTGCTGCTCCCGATGCCATCGAAGAGGTCAGCGAAATCCGCCAGATCCTCGAAGTGGGTCCGGTCACGCTACTCCATGACCGGACAGAGGCCGAGCCCTACACCGGTATTGATGAAAGCGGACAGGGTGCTGTCGGCTGCTTTGTCGGGATTCTCGTGACGATCGAAAGTGCTGTGCGTGCCTGCGAGGTTGCATTGCCGCCCGAGCAGCTGACGATCCAGAGCGACTACCTGACGCGCGCGCTCAACTTCTACGCGGCCAATGTGCCTGACACGGATCGCGCGACGGTGCAGGAGCGCTTCGACGCGCTGGTGGAGTCTCAGATCGAAGGGACGCGGCCCTTTTGCGCCAATGTGGACCTTGTGACCGATCTCGCTGACCGTATCTTTACCCCAGACAGTGCGGCGGAAATCGACGGGATGCTACAGGTCCCGCGCCTGCCTGTTTCGAACCCCTGTTTGTGAGCCCAGATGAGCACCATAGACCAGTCCAAAGACTTCGTTCCCGTCCGCATCGCGGTGCTGACAGTCAGTGACACCCGCCAGTTGGCGGATGACAAGTCAGGCCAGACCCTTGTCGATCGTATCGAGGGCGCCGGACATCAGGTTGTCGCCCGCATGATCCTGCCGGACGAGCGTGCACAGATCGCAGAGCAGCTGCGGGCATGGTGTGCTGATGACGGGGTGGATGTGGTCATATCGACGGGCGGAACTGGACTCACCGGACGGGATGTCACGGTAGAGGCGCACCGCGACGTCTACGAAAAGGAAATCGACGCCTTCGGCACGGTTTTCACCATCGTCAGTATGCAGAAGATCGGCACCAGCGCTGTCCAGAGCCGCGCAACGGCGGGTGTTGCGCAAGGCACCTATCTTTTCGCGTTGCCCGGCTCTCCGGGGGCTTGCAAGGATGCATGGGATGAAATCTTGAGCAAACAGCTCGATTACAGGCATCGTCCCTGCAATTTCGTGGAGATCATGCCGCGATTGGACGAGCATCTGCGCCGGAAGTAACGCAGTCGTGCGTAAAACTGGAAAGGTGCAGTGGGCAATCTAACTTTCTGCGCAGGTCATAAGGAAAACGGACATGCGGTTTCTTCGACGCAGCCTGACGGGTGTGTTCTTGCTGGGCGTGACGCTGGCCCTGATTGCCTGGGCTGGCGAGATGGTGCGTGGAGCGGTCGTCGCCCGTATGAACGAAGAGCCGCGCAGCTTTCCCCAGCGCGAGCGCGTGATCGCGGTCAATGTGGTCACTTTGCGACCGCAGACGATCACCCCGCAACTGACCGTCTTTGGCGAATTGCGCAGCCAGCGCACGCTTGATTTGCGTAGCGCGACTGGTGGCACGGTGTTGGAAGCAAGCGACGATCTGGTCGAAGGTGGCGAGGTAACGGCAGGGCAGGTGCTCTTGCGGATTGATCCCGCACAGGCCGAGGCCGCCCGTGATCGTGCTGCTGCCGATTTGCAGGATGCGCAGGCTGAGCTGCGCGACGCGGAGCGTGCCCTTGTCCTTGCACAGGACGAACTCTCTGCCGCCCGCGCGCAGGCGGACCTGCGCGCGCAGGCTTTGGTGCGCGCGCGGGATCTCGAGACACGCGGTGTGGGCACGGCTGCGGCGGTGGAAACTGCCGAACTCGCCGCATCTTCGGCTGAGGCTGCTGTGCTGACGCGCCGCCAGGCGCTGGCCTCTGCGCAGGCGCGGATTGATCAGGCCACAACCCGTCTTGCCCGTGCGGAAATCGATCTGGAAGAGGCGGAGCGCAATCTGTCTGACACCGAAGTCACCGCCGCTTTTGACGGCACGCTTGCGGATGTCACGATTTCCCCCGGTGGCCGTGTGACCGCCAACGAACGCTTTGCCCAGCTGGTGGACCCTTCCGCGCTGGAAGTCTCCTTCCGTGTCTCGACCGAGCAATATGCGCGGCTCTTGCAGGACGGGGCGCTGATCACCGCACCGGTCGAGGTCAGTCTTGAGGTTTCTGGCGTCGATCTGCGGGCAACAGGGACCATCACTCGCGAGGGGGCAACCGTGGGGGCGGGGCAGACCGGTCGTCTGCTTTTTGCCCGGTTTGAAGATGCGGCAGGCTTCCGACCCGGTGATTTCGTGACCGTTCGGATCGCTGAACCAGCACTGAATGGTGTGGCACTGGTGCCAGCGACCGCAGTGGCCCCCGACGAGACTGTTCTGGTCGTCGGTGAAGAGGACCGCTTGCGTTCTGCGCAGGTCTCGCTGCTGCGCCGTCAGGGGGATGACGTCATTATCGCTGTTGGTGAGGCGGCAGGCGCGACGATTGTGGCCGAACGCTCGCCGCTTCTGGGAGCAGGGATCAAGGTGCGTCCGATCCAGCCCGGCGGGGTAGAGCCCGCACCCGAACCCGAAATGATCACGCTTGATCCTGACCGCCGCGCGCGTCTGATTGCCTTTGTCTCCGAGGGCCGGATGCCTGACGATGTGAAGGCCCGCATCATCAGCCAGCTGGAGGCCGACGAGGTCAGCTCCGAGACCGTGGCCCGCCTCGAGAGCAGGATGGGCAGCTGATGGTCACCGGTGGCGAAAGACTGAACGCGGGCGCGGGCGGCATCCTGTCCTACTTCACGCGCCACCGGACGGCGGCGAACCTGCTTTTGATCCTGATGCTTGTGGCGGGGCTTTTGTCCTTTCCCAACATGCGCGCCCAGTTCTTTCCCGATGTGGTCGTCGATGACCTGACGGTTTCGGTGAACTGGAGCGGTGCAGGCGCCGAGGATGTGGACGAAGCGATTGTGCAGGTCCTTGATCCGGTACTGCTTGCGGTCGAAGGGGTGACGTCTTCCACCGCCACCTCACGCGAGGGGCGGGCCAGTATCCGGCTGGAGTTCGAACCGGGCTATGACATCGACCGCGCGGCGGAGGATGTGCAACTCGCCGTCGATAACGCCGTGTCCCTGCCAGCCGACGCTGACGATCCTGTCGTGCGACGCGGCGGCTGGTCGGACCGTGTGACAGATGTGGTGATCAGCGGCCCTGTCAGCGTGGACCAGCTGGGCCGCTTTGCCGATGAATTCTCGACCCGCCTCTTTGCCGCAGGCGTCACGCAGGTGCAGGTGCAGGGCGTTGCGGCGCCCTCGACCATTGTCGAAGTGCCGTCCATTTCCCTGATCCAGTATGATATCGGCATGGCCGACATCGCCGCCCGCATCGGCGAAGAGGCGGCGGCGGACCCAGCCGGTGATGTCTCGGGTAATGCCCGCATCCGCACAGGTGTGGCAAAACGCAGTGCCGAGGACATCGGCGCGATTGTCCTGCGCTCGAACCCTGACGGGTCACAACTGACGATTGCCGATGTCGCCACCGTCCGTGTCGAGGGTCCCGACCGCGAACGCGCGTATTTCGTGGGCGACGATCCCGCGATCAAGGTCCGCGTGGACCGTTCTGCTCAGGGCGACGCCATCGGCATGCAGGCAACCGTCGAGGAGGTCGCGCGCGAGCTCTCTGCCTCCTTGCCCGAAGGAGTAGAAATCCAGCTGACCAACGGGCGGGCGGAGTTGATCACGGGCCGTCTAAACATCCTGCTTGATAACGGTCTGACCGGCCTGCTTCTGGTCGTGGCGCTCTTGTTCCTGTTCCTGAATGCCCGCACGGCCTTCTGGGTGGCGTTCGGTATTCCGGTCGCCATGCTGGCCGCCATCGCGCTGATGTATGTGGCGGGGATTACCTTCAACATGATCTCGCTCTTTGCGCTGATCATCACGCTCGGGATCGTGGTGGATGACGCGATTGTGGTTGGTGAACATGCCGACTGGCGCGTCCGCCATCTGCGCGAACATCCGACCGTTGCTGCCGAACGGGCCGCACGGCGGATGTTCAGCCCTGTGTTCTCGGCCACGCTGACAACGGTGATCGCCTTTTTCGGGCTGGTCGCGATTGGTGGCCGCTTTGGTGACCTGATTGCGGATATTCCGTTCACGGTGATCGTGGTGTTGATTGCTTCGCTGGTGGAATGTTTCCTGATCCTGCCGAACCACCTTGCCCATTCTATGGCCCATTCGGCCAAGGAGCATTGGTATGACTGGCCCTCGCGCACGGTGAACCGGGGCTTTGACTGGGTGAAAGAGCGTCTGTTTCGGCCCTTTATGGGTCTGGTGATCAAGGCGCGTTATCCGGTTGTGGCGGGGGCGATTGTGCTGCTGGCCAGTCAGGCCACGCTCTTTATCAAAGGTGATGTGAGCTGGCGCTTCTTCAATGCGCCCGAGCAGAGCCAAGTGACAGGCAACTTTGCCATGCTGCCCGGGGCGACCCGTGCCGATACGCTGGAGATGATGCGCGAGATGCAGCGCGCGACCGAGGCGCTGGGCGCGCAGTACGAGGCCGAACACGGGGCCAATCCGCTGCGCTTTGTTGTGGCCGAGATTGGCGGCAATTCGGGCCGTGCGATTGCCGGTTCCGATACCACAGAGCCCGATCAACTGGGCTCCATTACCATCGAGTTGATCGACGCCGACAGCCGCCCCTATTCCAGCTTTGCCTTTGTTGCGGCCCTGCAGGAGGCCATCGTCCAGCACCCTTTGGCCGAAACTGTCAGCTTCCGCAGTTGGGGCAGTGGTCCGGGTGGCGACAGTCTGGATATCCAGTTGTTCGGGGCAGACAGCGACACGCTCAAGGCTGCGGCAGAGGCGCTGAAGGTCTCGCTCGCCCAGTTCCCCGAAGTCTCGGGGCTTGAGGACACGCTGGCCTATGACAAGGAGGAGTTGATCCTTGAGTTGACGCCGCAGGGCGATGCCTTGGGCCTCAACATTGACGGTCTGGGCCGCATCCTGCGCAACCGCCTCGGCGGGATCGAGGCGGCAAGTTTCCCCGACGGCGCGCGCTCTGCCACGATCCGTGTGGAACTGCCCGAGGGCGAGTTGTCGGCGGATTTTCTTGACCGCACCCAGATCCGCACGCCGAGCGGGGTCTATGTGCCGCTTGCGGATGTGGTGACGGTGCAAAGCCGCACCGGATTCTCCACCGTGCGGCGCGAGAATGGCATCCAGCTGATCTCGGTCATCGGTGATCTTGATGACGAAGACGCCGCCCGCGCGACCGAGATCCAAGGCATTATCAACGACACGATCCTGCCGCAGATCGAAAGCGATTTCGCGGTCGAGACTTTGCTGTCCGGCCAGAGCGAGCAGGAACGCCGTTTCCTTGATGATGCACGGACGGGTCTGATTCTGGTTCTTCTGGGCATCTACCTGACGCTGGCGTGGATCTTCAGCAGCTGGACACGGCCTGTGGTGGTTATGTCGATCATTCCCTTTGCCTTGGTGGGCACGATCTACGGGCATCATGTCTGGGGCATCCCGATGAGCATGTTTACGGTGGTTGGCCTGATTGGCATGTTGGGGATCATCATCAACGACGCCATCGTGCTGGTCACGACGGTCGATGAATACGCCAAGGATCGCGGGCTGGTACCGGCGATTATCGACGGCGTGGTCGACCGTCTGCGCCCTGTGATGCTGACGACGATGACGACCGTGCTGGGGCTGTTGCCGCTCCTTTATGAAGGATCGACACAGGCCGAGTTCCTCAAACCCACTGTTGTCACGCTGGTCTTTGGTCTCGGCTTCGGGATGTTCCTCGTTCTGCTCATTGTGCCCTCGATCATGGCGATGCAGGCGGATGTGGCCAAGCAGGTGCAATCGGCTAAACGCGCGCTGCGCGGGCGCAAATTTGCGATGTTTGCGCCTGCTGGTCTCGGGGTATTGGGCGCTGTCGCCCTTTTCGGCGTCACGATGGCACCGCTGATCATCACCGGTGAAGCCCTGCCGCAGGCGGTGGCGGCGCTGCCTTTGCTTGCGGGCGGGTTTGCTCCGGCTTTTGGCGTGTTCGTGGCGGGGCTGATTGCGCTGCTTCTGGTGATCTATGTGCTGGCAGCGCTGGCGCAGGGCGCGCGTCGTTTGCGGGCCTAGCCCGCGCGGCAGCCGCGGATATCAATCGCGGGGCCTGATCCCAACATGGTAATCCGCATCCCGCTGCGGTCCAGTGCGAAGGGCCCACCGGAAGGATGCACCATATCCACAGTCGCGCTGAGCGCGCCGCCTTCGCGGCTGACCTCGGCCTCTGAGACCCAGATGCGCGGATCGGGGGCCTCGATCACGACGTGCTCGTCACTGCCGCGCGCGGGCAGCGCGATCTCGGCAGTGACACGCAGGCCGTCAGTAATGGGTGCGATCCGGCAGGTAACATCCGAGACACCGGCCGTTTGGGCCGAGACAGGGCGCGCGGCCCAAGCCTTGGCGATTGCGGCGTCGCTGCTGCCGGTATGCGGCAGCAGGCTGTCGAAGGGCAAGGTCACCGGAATGCAGATTTCCTCGCACACGCCGATGGTGATCTCGCCCGACACGGCGACGGAACCAGCGCCGTCCGCCAAAGCGATCTCGAGCGGGACGGTGACGCCGTCGTGATATCCGATCGAGCGCATTCCGTCCTCGCCAAAGACCTCAGGTGTGGGCCAATGCGGCGTGATGCTGATGATCGTGCTGTCGCCAGTAAAGGTGATTTTGGGCGGAATGCCGGAGTCCCCAGGTGCCCGCCAATAGGTCACCCAGCCGGGCCGCAGCGTGATCTGGAGCGCGGCCATATGTGACCCGTCAGCCGCACGCCAGCCAGACAGGACCTCGACCCGCGCCAGATCATCGTAGGACTGGGCAGGGGCCGCGAGCGGCATGGCCATAAGGGCCAGAGGGAGGGCGAGGCATTTCAACATGCCCCTTTACTCTTTCAAACTGCCTGCAATGGGAAGTCACGTTTGCGGCAAATCCTGCAATGATGGCGCTTGCGTCACAGCGATTTGATCCACATCTTGGGGTCATGACGCTGCAAGAAACCGCGCTCGCCGGAAAGCTCCTGATTGCCATGCCGGATATGGCAGATCCGCGATTTGCGGGGACGGTGATCCTTATGTGGTCCCATTCTGCCGAGGGCGGGATGGGGTTGATCATCAACCGCCCGAAACCGGATGTGCGCTTTGCCGATCTGCTGGAGCAACTGGAGATCCCGCAGATTGCCGGAGCGCCAACGCCACCGGTGCATTTCGGTGGACCGGTCGAACAGCAGCGGGGGTTTGTGCTGCACTCGGCTGACTATGGCTGCGTTGAAGGCACGCTGAAAATTGATCCGCAATTCCGCATGACGGCGACTATGCAGGCCCTTGAGGACATCGGGCAGGGGCGCGGGCCGTCATCGGCCCTTTTCGCTTTGGGCTATGCCGGTTGGGGGCCCGGGCAGCTGGAGTATGAGATCAGCCAGAACGGCTGGCTCACCTGTCCGCCGACCGAAAAACTGGTCTTTGGCACGCCCAATGACAAGAAATGGGCCGCTGCGCTCAAGCTGATGGGAATCGATCCGCTGTTGCTGTCGGCGACTGCGGGACATGCTTGAGCGCAAATCCACGTCGAGGATTTGAGGGCAAACTTTCCGGGAAAGTTTGTGGTCAGGAACCCAAAGCCAGCAACTCTGTCAGGATTGCGATCGCGCTGTCGCTCGACCAGTTGGCCTCGCCCTGCATCCGCGCGATTTCGCGCCCCTCGCGGTCAAGGATGATCGTGGCGGGCAGACCCAGCACGCCGAGGCTGCGGGCCAGCGCCTGACGCTCATCTGTGTGCAGCGGCAGGTTATCGACGCCGATCTCGGCAAAGAATCGCTCCATTGCAGGGCGCGGGTTCCGTCCTGTTGCGATTGTCACCACCTGCAGGTCATCCCCACCCATCTGCATTTGCAGAGCCGAAAGATGCGGCATCTCCTTACGGCAGGGGGCGCACCAAGTGGCCCAGAAGTTCAGCACCACGATCTGACCTTCGTAGTCGGTCAGCGCCATCTGGCCGCCGTCCTCTGCGGTAAAAGGGGTGTTGGACCCTTCCCAGGGTTCGGCATGGAACATCAGTTTGCGCATGTCGCCTTCCCGCAGGGCCTCGATCTCGGCCATGTCGGCGTGGGCAGTATTTGCAAGACCCAAGAGGGCCGTATAAAGCAGAGCCGAGATCAATTTGCGCATAGGCTTTCCTTCATGACCAAATCTGCAAACACCATGTGGGGCGGGCGTTTTGCCGCCGGACCGGACGCGATCATGGAGGCGATTAACGCTTCCATCGGATATGACTGCCGACTGGCGCCGCAGGATATTGCAGGTTCGCGTGCCCATGCCGCGATGCTCGCCGCCACAGGCACCATTACCGATAAAGATGCCGAGGCGATCAGGGAAGGCCTCCTCACAGTCTTGTCAGAGATTGAAACCGGAAACTTCCCGTTTTCGGCGGCGCTGGAGGACATCCATATGAACGTTGAGGCGCGGCTGAAGGAGATCATCGGCGAACCGGCGGGCCGGTTGCACACTGCGCGGTCGCGGAACGATCAGGTGGCCGTGGATTTCCGCCTCTGGGTCCGCGACCAATGCGATCAGGCGGATGAGGCTTTGGCCGCTCTGCAAAAGGCCCTTCTGGGGCAGGCAGAAGCGGGGGCCGATTGGGTCATGCCCGGTTTCACCCATCTGCAGACCGCGCAGCCCGTCACATGGGGCCACCATATGCTCGCCTATGTCGAGATGTTCGCTCGCGACCGCTCGCGCTTTGCCGATGCGCGCAAGCGGATGAATACCTCGCCCTTGGGGGCCGCCGCCCTTGCCGGTACGTCGTTCCCGATTGACCGCGAGATGACCGCCAAGGCCCTGGGCTTTGACCGTCCGATGGCGAACTCGCTTGATGCTGTTTCCGACCGTGATTTCGCGCTCGAGTTTCTGGCCTCTGCCAGCATCTGCGCGATGCACCTGAGCCGTCTGGCCGAAGAACTGGTGATCTGGTCTTCGGCCCAGTTCCGCTTTGTGAAGATGTCGGACAAATGGTCGACTGGCTCGTCCATCATGCCGCAAAAGCGCAACCCTGACGCCGCCGAGCTGATCCGTGCCAAGATCGGCCGGATTTTCGGGGCGAATGTCGCGTTGATGACGGTGATGAAGGGGCTGCCGCTGACCTATTCCAAGGACATGCAGGAAGACAAGGAACAGACATTCGATGCCGCCGACAACCTGATGCTGGCGCTGGCCGCAATGACAGGGATGGTGGCGGATATGTCCGCACAGGTGGATAATCTCAAGGCTGCGGCCTCAAGCGGGTTTTCGACCGCGACCGATCTGGCCGATTGGCTGGTGCGCGAGCTTGGGCTACCATTCCGTGACGCACATCATGTGACAGGCTCGCTGGTGGCCATGGCCGAGGGCAAGGGATGTGATCTGCCGGATCTGACGCTGGCCGATATGCAATCGGTCCATGCGGGTATCCGCGAGGACGTCTTTGATGTGCTGGGGGTCGAGAACTCTGTCGCCTCGCGCACCAGCTTAGGCGGCACCTCGCCCGCAAACGTGCGTGCGCAGGTCGCGCGTTGGAAGGAGGTCTTGAGATGAAACGGCTTTTCCTTGTGATCGGGGTGATGACTTTGGCTGCATGTGGTGCGGATGGCGCGCCCTTCGTGCCGACCGCCAACCTTGGTTTGAACATCGGGCCAAATGGTGTGTCGCCGGGCGCACGCGTTGGCGCAAGC
>CAXQAV010000327.1:0-3941 GCA_964221795.1 Luminiphilus sp.
AGGGGTTCTACCTGTGACGCTCTGCATCATGGCAACACGACATTTCCGGCGCCTGCATGTCGTCGCCTCGGATCCCGGTGGTCCCGCTGCTGGGATTGGACGGTTGCGCCCACCAGTGTTCGGCCCGCGCCGTGACAAGATCGTCAGGCAGGCCAATCAATGGGGGCGGGACAGGCTGGAAAAGGCGCTGACAGCGCTGACGGATCTCGCTCTGCAATTGCGCTCATCGCAAAACGCTCCACCAGCGGCGCTGATGGAGCGTACTTTAATCCGGCTGGCCATAATGGGACGCCGGTCGACGTGATAGGAGCAGCGGGCGCAAGGCCGCGCCCACTGTCAGAAGAACTTGTTAGCCGTTTCGTTCTTCTTCGCCACCCAGGTTAGCGGCCAGCAGCAGAGCTGCAAGGATGCCGACAACGATCAGTGTTGGGCTCAGCGAGGAACCTGCTGGCTCCATCATTGGCTCCTCCACAACAACTGGGGCTTCCATGACTTCGTCAGCCATGCCGCCAGCGAAAGCGGATGTGGATAGGGCTGCGACTGTGGCAGCGGCGACAAGTGTTTTGGTAATCGACATGTTATAAACTCCTGGTTTTATGCAGTGCGCAGCCGAAACAATCAGCCATCACACGGATGACAGAATCACATTGCAGCGCGTTTTGCCAGTTTCTTGCTAGAAAACGTCAATCTGCAGGTATCCTGCATCCGGGGATACCGCCTGAAGACTACGGATGATCTTGCCGCTGCGGTCCACCCAATAGACATTCGTCAGGGTCAGGTTCTCGCTGCGGCAGACTTCTTCAAAACGCTGGGCGGACAGGCTCTGACCAAGACGGTTTACATCGTCTCCGCCATTGCCTTCGAGCGTGCAGGTCAGAGCAAATTGCAGCGACTGGTCCTGATCCGTGAGAAAGTCATGCACACGGACATAGGTTCCGCCACCATTGCCAAGCGCAATGGCAGTCTCGCCCGCCTCTGCGCCCATGAGGTCACGCGGCAAGCCGCGTGTCGCAACAACCACCCCGCCTTCCGTTGTTACACTGGCGCCTGTTCCGCCGATCCACGTCGTGCGCGCACCGTTCGTGCCTGCCACGACAAGCGTATCCCAGATGCCGAAGTTGCGGATATTGACACGCACGTATTTGCCCAGATTGCCCAAGATCTCTTCTTCGGAGACCGACGCGGCGGCCCGTGGCGCAGGCGCTTCATCCGTCATCTGGCCAACGACAAGCTGCGTGGCGCGCGACAGAAGGCCAGTGACCCCCTGCTCGCCGCAGGCTGCGAGGCCCGCGAACATAAATATTGCTGCGATTGGTCTTAGCATGCTCATCTCCAGAACCGCCCCCATGTGCTGGACAGGTCCGCCTGATGCGCCCCTCTCACGATATCATAGAGCCGGCCGTCCACATTCAACCGCGCGCCACCGTCACCGGATCGAGTGCTAAAGCGCGTGCTATAGGTGCTGCGCGTGGCCCGACCTGTGAAAAAGTCCTGTGGCAGGGTGATCGACACACCCTTGTTGTATGACCCGTCGCCGAAATCCTCGTAGGAGACTTCGGTCTGGCTGATGCTGGCGGCAACGCGGATGCCGTTCTCGTACTCGCGGGCCAACTCAATGGTCGCGCCCCAATCGCCAGCCAGATACCGTCCGACATCAATCTGGGTGTGGTAGCCGTTGCCAAGGTCGTAATAGGCCGACAGATGGCCCGTCGCGACCTGATAATCGTATTCATCAAAGCCGAACCAAATATCCGTGTTCCGCTGGGCCACGTAGTTCAGCTCGGCCCCGATTCCGAGGCGGCTATCAGCAGGTTTCCAGAGCAGTTCCGTCGAGATGCCGCCGAACATGCGCTCCAGATATCCAACACTGACACGGCTGTAGAGATCAGTGCCGGGCCGGCCATAGTGGGTAAAGGCCAAGGATTGCAGGACAGGCACGCCATCGTCGCCGTACGCGCCACTATCTGTGCGCACGTTCTGTAGGTCCGGCGTGGCGTCAGCGACCGGATCGCTAGCGTCGTTGCGGGTCAGGCTCTGAAGGACGCTTGCGGAAATCCCCATCTGCGGGGACAACCGGTAGGAGGCATTGAGGGACACACCGACATCGAGTGTGAGTTTTCCGGATACCGCAAAGGGCTCGATCCGGAAATATGGCGCATAGCCCCATTCGAATGCAGGAGCCGGGTCAGCCGCAAAAGACAGCCCCTCATCAGGCCCTGCATCCACAAACTCGGCGCGCGCCAAAAGCGCCTCTGCTGCGCCGGGACGGTTTTCAAGTGCTTCGAGATCGGCACGCGAAATGCGGACGCCAGAGAGCGGAATACCGCGGTCCATCTGCTCCAGAACAAAGGTATCGACCTGCCCGGGCATCGCCTGCGTCAGGATACGGGCCGCGCGACCCATGGCTTGCGCATTGGAGCGGTAGCGCCCGTTGGTAAAGCGCACGCGTGCCGTGTCCCCGTCAATTTGCAGCGCCCGCAGATCGAGCCCTTCAGTCGCGAAAGCGACCGACAGCGCATTCTGGATCGCCGCCTGTTGCGTGACGCCGATCTCTGCTGTTGGTGCCGTGCGCTCGCTCGCAGAACGGGCACGGACAGGCAGAGGGGCCGTTTCCAGACCAGCCATGCCGGCCCGGGTATTCGCGTTCAGAAAGAAACTCCCCGAGAGGCCAAAGTTGCTGCCGTTCAGAACCGCCGCCGAAAACTGCATCCCGTCTGCGGGCCGATAGGTCAATCCGAGACTGTATGGGCTTTCACCATCCAGTGCCGGGCTGTTCGGGTTGTCAGGGTAGGACAGCGAGGAATACTCGGCGATGACACCCCAACGCTCGTTGACTTGATATTCCACACCGCCAAAGAAAGCCGCATCGCCGGCGAACCATTGGTCAGTGGCCAGTTGCCCCTCTGGATCACTTTCGTCAAAGACAGGCCGGACAGCCCGGCTTGAGATCGGATTGTCGAAACCGTCGCGTTGTCCCAGCGCACCCCAGCCGAGACCGGCGGTCACTGTCAGATTGTCGCCAAAAGACTTGGATGCGACCAGATACTAGGACTGGAAACGGCCCGGTGTCAGGATATCGCGCATGCCGACGGCAATCGCGGGCAGAGTATCTGTTTCTTTAAGCAATTGAAATTGCAAATCGAATCCACGTTCGAAGCTGTTTTCTTCCACACCCGTCGCTATATCATCATACAGATCGACCAACGCATAACGAAACGAGCCAGAAAGACGGTCAGTCAGCTGCAAGTTCACAACTGTCTGAAAAAGACCTTCGCGGTAGGAGACAGTCGTCGCAAGAGTGCCCTCGTCCGAAGGGGCCGCACCCGGCATTTCAAGCAGACCCGGAGTGCCATAGAATGAGTAGTTCGGCAGGCGTTCCTGCCCTACCGCGTTACTTGCGACGGCCATTGCCAGACCTGAAACCGAAGTAAGAACCGCATAACGCATTCTGAACGCTTCCTGCACCAATTCCGCTAGGCATAACCTTTCGTTCGCCGATTTGAAACGATCAAAGAAGTTTTGCTGCCAAATTTCAGTCGCTCATCTTCCGTTCATCTTCGGCATGACACAATCTTGACATGATTATTTCGCATCAGTGCCATTTTGTCGTTTTCTTCGATCCGCTGTCATCGCACCAGTGGCTCCAGCTGGCGCTGTCACCTTGGGCCAATCAGCACGTTTCGGCAACTGGCAGGCCGACGCATAAGACGCCCTTCTATATCGGGATGACTCCGACAGAAGCGAAAGCCGCATTCACGCGTCAGGGCCTCGACTTTGACAGCTACGCGCGCATTGCCATCGTTCATAACCCCTCCCGGAGGCTGGCCGCACTCTACGACAGAATTCGCGCCTCGGACCCGCTTTGGCGGCTCAAGGCGCGGACTGGGCTACACACACCGGATTTCCGGAATTGGCTCGTTGAAGGGCACTACGCATCAAAG
>CAXQAV010000328.1:0-2041 GCA_964221795.1 Luminiphilus sp.
CCTTGGCGTGGTCGGCCCCAACGGAGCCGGCAAATCCACCCTCCTGCGCCTGCTCTACCGGTTTCAGTCCCCCAGCAGCGGCACCATTCAGATCGACGGCGAAAACCTCTGGACCATGCCCGCGCGCAATGCGGCGCAAAAGGTCGCCGCTGTGCTACAGGAGCAGGCCGCAGCCTTTGGCCTTTCGGTGCGCGAGATCGTGGCGCTTGGTCGTTCGCCGCATCTGACGGGCATCGCCAAGCCCGGCCCGAATGACCGGCAGATCGTGGACGAGATGCTGGCCCTTCTCGACCTTACACATCTTGCGCATCGCGATTTCGGGACGCTCTCGGGCGGTGAACGCCAGCGGGTGATGGTCGCCCGCGCGCTGACGCAACAGCCCAAAGTGCTAGTGCTCGACGAGCCGACGAACCACCTCGACATCCGGCACCAGCTGGAAGTCCTCGCGTTGATCAAGCAGCTGGACCTGACCATCATTGTATCGCTGCACGACCTGAACATGGCCGCCAATATCTGCGACGACATCCTGATGCTGGAGAACGGCCACCCCCGCGGCTTTGGCGCACCCGATGACCTGCTGACCGAAGCACTGGTCTCGCATACCTTCCGCGTCGATGCGCGTCGCGAGCGTCTTGCACCCAGTGACGCAAAACACCTGTCATTCCATCTACCGACGAACTGAGTTCAAATGAAACTGATCACAACCACCCTCGCCCTTGGCGTGCTGGCCTCTGCTGCCGCTGCCCAGACCACCGTGCAAAGCTGCGACCGCGAGGTGACATTTGACGCACCGCCACAGGCCGCGATCTCGAACGACGTCAACCTGACCGAGATGATACTGGTCCTCGGTCTGACCGACCACATGGTCGGCTACACGGGCATTTCCGGCTGGAACAAGCTGGATGCGGAGATGACCGCAGGCGTGGCGGAGCTGCCGGAACTTTCCGAGCAGTATCCATCAAAAGAAGTCCTGATCGGGGCTGATGCCGATTTCTTTTTCGCAGGCTGGAACTACGGCATGCGCGTGGGTGGAGAAGTCACGCCCGAAACCCTCGCCCCCTTCGGGATTCAGGTCTATGAGCTGACCGAAAGCTGCATCCACATCGGCGAAAAGGCCCCCGCTTCAATGGCAGATATGTATAACGACCTGCGCAACCTCGGCGCCATTTTCGGTGTGCCTGACCGTGCCGAGGCATTGGTCACAGGTTACGAGGCCGATCTCGCCGCCTTCCTCGCCGACCTGCCCGCACTGGAAACCGCGCCGCGCGTCTTCGTTTACGACAGCGGCGAGGATGCCCCCTTCACTGCGGGCCGCTATGCCATGCCGAATGCGCTGATCGAAGCGGCAGGCGGCGTGAATATCATGAACGACTTCGAGAAAAGCTGGGCCACCGTCGGCTGGGAGGCCGTGGTCGAACGCAATCCCGAAGTCATCGTCATCGTCAACTACGGCGAGGTGACAGCCGAAGAGAAACGCAACTTCATGATGTCCAACCCCGCCTTTGCCGAGATCGACGCCGTCAAGAATGACCGTTTCGTCGTGCTTGAATATGTCGAGGCCACCCCCGGCCCCCGCAACATCGCCGCCGTCAAAACCCTCGCCGCGGCCTTCCGCGATCAGTGATGGAACCTGCCGACCGCCAGATCACAGCGCGCGCCACGCAAAGGACCAAGCTACGGCTGACGGTCGGCGTGGCGCTGGCTGCGCTGTTTCTGTCGGTCTCGGTTGCCGTCAGCGTGGGCGCGGTCTCGGTCCCGCTGCCAACCGTGTGGGGGATCATTGTCAACAAGATCGTTCCGGGTCTGGTCACCCCCGACTGGTCGGCAGGACGCGAGTCCATCGTTTGGGACATCCGCCTGCCCCGCGCGATCCTTGCCTGCCTTGTGGGTGCGGGCCTCGCAGTTGTGGGGGCCAGCCTGCAAGCCGTGACCCGCAATCCGCAGCGTATATTCTCCGTTTCCTTAACCAATAGTCTAGAAAGCCCATTAAGTATCGCACTAATTTCTGCAAAGCTCGGTTTCTTCGACGCAGAACCTTTCG
>CAXQAV010000329.1:0-3072 GCA_964221795.1 Luminiphilus sp.
TTCTTTATCGATCTTGTTGATCAGCTGCGCCGCTTCGGCGGTGCAGAAGCCGGTTTCGGGGACCTTCTGGCGCTCAGCCTCTTTAACCTGCCTGCAGCGGTCTACCGCATCCTGCCACTGATCATGATCCTGTCAAGCATTGCACTGTTTCTGGGACTGGCACGGTCGTCGGAAATGGTTGTCACGCGGGCGGCGGGACGATCGGCGCTCAGGGCGCTGATCGGGCCGCTGGTGGTTGCCCTCGGGATCGGATTCGTCGGCGTTGCTGTTGTCAATCCGATCGTTGCAGGCACCTCCAAACAATCCGAAGCGCGCGTCGACGCCCTGCGCGGTGACAGCTCTGTCCTGACCATCAGTGCCACTGGGCTTTGGCTGCGGCAGGGTAGCGCCGTCAGCCAGACCGTCATCCGCGCGCAGAGCGCCAACCTCGACGGAACCTCGCTGAGGGATGTGACCTTCCTGACCTATTCGCCCGATGGCCTCCCTGTGCGGCGGATCCACGCAGAACAGGCGCAACTGCTGCCCGGCGAGTGGAAACTCACAGATGCCAAAATCTGGCCCTTTGCTGACACGGCAATTCCGGAGGCCAATGCCGAGATTGCGGCAGA
Source organism: Luminiphilus sp. (assembly GCA_964221795.1). Lineage (GTDB taxonomy): Bacteria > Pseudomonadota > Alphaproteobacteria > Rhodobacterales > Rhodobacteraceae > Yoonia. The sequence goes on from CAXQAV010000329.1 coordinate 609, forward strand.
ATTCGCAATTCCTTCCTCGCTGACAGCCGAGGAAATCCGCAACAGTTTTGGTGCCCCATCGTCGATTCCGATCTGGGCGCTTCCCGCCTTTATCGAGCGGCTGCGGACGGCGGGTTTTTCCGCGCAACGACACCTTGTCTGGTTCCACACCGAACTGGCCCTGCCGGTCTTTCTGCTGTCGATGGTGATGATCGGGGCGAGTTTCACCCTGCGGCACCAGCGCAGCGGTCGAACTGGCCTGATGGTCCTCTTGGCGGTCATCCTCGCCTTCATGGTCTACTTCATCCGCAATTTCGCGCTGATCCTGGGCGAAAACGGGCAGCTTCCGGCCGTTCTCGCCGCATGGGCCCCGCCATTGGCAGCCATCGGCCTCTCGCTAGGGGTCTTGCTGCATAACGAGGACGGCTGATGCGGTTTGTTTTCGCCCTCCTGCTCGTTCTGTGGCCTGTCGCGTCAATCGCGCAAGACGCCGCGAGCCTGATCGCAGACCGCGTGACACTGAATACCTCGGGACAGTTGATCGCTGAAGGCAATGTGGAAGCCTTCTACGGCGACACCCAGCTTTTCGCGTCGGCCATCATCTACGACCAACAGTCCGACACGCTGCAAATCAACGGGCCGATCGTCATTCGCTCTGCCGATGGCACCGTCTTGACCGCCGATCGTGCCGACCTTGATCCGCGACTGGAGAACGGCATCCTGCTGGGCGCGCGGATCGTGCTGGATCAGCAACTCCAGCTGGTGGCTAACCAGATCGACCGGCAGGAGGGACGCTATTCGCAGCTCTACAAGACTGCCGTGACCTCCTGTCGTGTTTGCGGCGACGGCCCGCCCCTGTGGGAAATCCGCGCCAAGCGTGTGATCCACGATGATCTGGAACGGCAGCTCTATTTCCAGAACGCGACCTTCCGGATTCGTGGCGTCCCGCTGCTGTGGCTGCCACGCATGCGCCTGCCCGACCCGACACTGGATCGCGCAACGGGCCTCCTGATCCCGGGGCAGCGAAACACAACCCAATTGGGTTTCGGGATCAAACTCCCCTTTTTCATCACGATCGGTGACACTCGCGACCTGACATTGACGCCCTATATCTCGCCGGAAACCAAGACGCTGGAATGGCGCTACCGGCAGGCCTTTCGCAATGGCAATTTCTCGGCACGCGGGGCGTTCAGCCAAGACACACTTTTCGAAGGCACCCGCGCCTACCTTTTTGCCGAAGGCAATTTCGCACTGCGCAACGGCTATCAACTCGCCTTCGACATCGAGAGCAGCAGCGACGCCGGTTATCTCAGCGCCTATGACTATTCCCAGAAAGACCGGCTCGACAGCGCGATCTCCCTACTACGCGTCGATGACGACAGGCTCTATCAGACGCGCCTGACCTTCTATGAAACCCTGCGCGATGACGAAGACCGGGATTCGCTGCCGCCCGTTGTCGCCGATATCCGCTACATCGGGCAGATGGGGGGCATCTTTGGCGGACAACTGAAATACGATGCAAGCCTTGATGTGGCCTACCGCACCAGCAGCATCGCCGGAGACGCGGGGCGCGACCTGATGCGCGGTGGCGCCTACGGCGGCTGGCAAAGGGACTGGCTGCTCCCCTATGGCGTTCTGGCCGATTTCGAGATTGGTGCGCGGGCAGATGTCTTTGTGGTGGGCGACGATCCCGCCTACCCCGACACCGACCTCAGGTTCGTCCCATCGACGAATGCCACCTTGCGCTGGCCGTTGATCCGGCGAGAGGACAGCGGTGCCACGCAGATGTTCGAACCGGTCCTCCAGTTCGGATGGGCCGAAAGCTACGGTGGCACACCGCCAAACGGGGACAGCACGCGGACAGAACTCGACCGCGCCAACCTTCTCACACTCTCGCGCTTTGCTGGCGAAGATGCCGTCCAGACGGGTCCACAAGCTGCTGCCGGCCTGATCTGGTCACGGCAGAGCCCTGACGGTCTTGATGCAACTGTGGTGATCGGACGGGTCCTGCAACAGGAGGCAAACGCTGGCTTCACCGCCTCATCCGGACTGGATGGCACTGCCTCGGATTGGCTTGTTGCAGGGCAAGTCAGCGGCATCGACGGACTTCTCTTTGACGCGCGCAGTCTTTGGGATGCCGACGACGGGCTGAACGTCGCCGACAGCCGGATCAGCTGGCGCAACGATTGGATCACACTGGGGGCCAACTACATCTGGCAGGGACCTGACAGTGACGAAGGGCGGACCGGGACCATTTCGGAATGGACCGTCGATTCCACCTTTGTCCTCAGCAAGACTTGGACGCTGGATGTGGACGGACGCTACGACATCGCCGCAGACCGTCCCGTCAGCGCGGGGCTGGGCCTGACATGGCAGAACGAATGCATGTCGATTGACGTTTCTGCCTCGCGCCGCTTTGCATCCTCCGATACACTCGAGCCAACGACAACATTCGGGATCAACGGCTCAATCGGCGGTTTTTCCA
>CAXQAV010000330.1:0-2829 GCA_964221795.1 Luminiphilus sp.
CGCCCAGAGTCTGCGGGCCCCACGCGAGCATCTCTGCGCCCAGGGGCTCTCCGCCACTGGCGACAGAACGCAAACCGTCTAGCCCCTGCCCTGCTGATTTCAGCACCCGCAGCGCGGTGGGCGGGAAAAACACGTTACGCACCTCGCCGCGTGCAATGATCTCGGCGCAGGCCTCGGGCGTGAATTTGTCGAGCCGCGCCGCAACCACCGGCACGCCCAGCGCCAAACCTGGCATCAGCACATCGAACAGCCCCCCGATCCAGGCCCAGTCCGCCGGTGTCCACAGGCAGTCCCCAGATTGACCAAGGTGGTCATGGCTGATCGCAACGCCCGGCAAATGGCCAGACAATACCCGATGCCCGTGAACGGCCCCCTTTGCGCTGCCGGTGGTGCCGGACGTATAGATAAGGACAGCGGGGGTTTCCGGCGTTGTGTCCGCAAAAGGCAGACGAGAGGCGGCCTCTGCCCCTGCAATCAGCAACGGCTCCACACGCAACGGCGTAGCAAGTGCGACAAGTTGAGTCTCTCCTTCTGCATCCGTCAACACATAGCTGAGCCCTGCATCATTGATCCGCGAGGCCAGAGCGTCATGCTGGAACAGTTTAAATAGCGGCACCGAAATGGCGCCAATCTTCCAGATCGCAAGATGCGCCGCCGCACAGCCAACCGACTGGCTCAACAAAACACCAACCCGATCACCCGGTTTGACCTTATCCAGCAGATGGCGCGCAATGCGGTCGACGTGATCGTGCAAGGCCCCGACGCTCACGTCGTGCCGATCCGGCCCGGTGAGATCAATCAGCGCCAGCTGGCTCTCGTCATGATCCAGCGCCTGCGCCGCCATGTTCAGCCGGGCCGGAAAAACCCAGCTGCCATCGGCCATCAAACCAGGATAGGTGGTATCGCTCGCCATCATCAGCCCTTCGCTTTTTGCATATCTGCTATGCGGAATTTCCGTTCATTCCCAAGGGGAAAGACGACCTCTTCTTGATCCAGATCAGAGCAGAGCTGGGCAGCATGGCGCATAGATCTCTCGTACAAGAAAGAAGAGGGATAGTCCCAATGACCCGTATGGTATCCGCCCTGGCACTCAGCGCTGCAATCGCCGCTGTCGCAGGCCCCGCTCTCGCTCAGTCTCAAGGCGACTGGACCGTTGGTTTCGGCTTTGCCAATGTGAACCCCAAGTCCAACAACGGCACCGTCGGTGGTGCAGCGGCAACCGTAGATGACAACACCGCGCTGACCTTCACCGCCGAGTACTTCATCCGCGACAACATCGGTATCGAGCTGCTGGCTGCCAGCCCGTTCGAGCACGACATCTTCCTGAACGGCGGCTATGCGGCGACCACAAAACAACTGCCGCCCACCCTGTCGATCAACTACCACTTCCCGACCCAGAGCAAATTCAAGCCCTTCGTCGGCGTTGGTATCAACTACACCACCTTCTTTGAGGAAAGCACTCCTGCTGGTGTGATCTCCCTGGATGACAGCTTTGGCTTGGCCGTGAACCTTGGTGCGGACTGGCAAGTATCTGATCGCGGCGCCCTTCGCTTCAACGTCCGTTACATGGACATCGACACCGATGTGACCCTGAACGGCACCGATGTCGGCACCGCAGAAATCGATCCGGTCGTGGTTGGCTTTGGCTACGTGCACCGTTTCTGATCTTTCACCTTCGGGTTTCGGAAAGGCGTCGCTTCTGCGGCGCCTTTCTTTATTGCAGCTCACGTCTTTGGCGCGCCGGGCAGGCGAGGGGTTGGTCCAATGTGGCGGATCAAACCGCCGAGCCAGTTCACCTCGTAACGAAACAGCGCCGCGTCATGTTCATCCGCCACCCCACATGTCACGACCAACCACGTCCAGGGGCCATTGCCAGGCCGGGCAGAGCAGTCGGTTGTCCGGGGCACACCCTCCAGTCCGGATGCTGCATGATCGGCAAGGTAGCGTTGCGCATAAAGGGTGATGACGTCGGACTCCGTGATCCCCTGTCGCATCACACCGTAGCGAAATCCGATCCCGGCCAGAACCAGCGTCAGCAGAACAAAGGGCCCCCAGTAGATCACCCGCATGACTGCATCCTTGTTCTGATCAGGACCGGAGCGCCATTACATCTGGCCCATCAGCTCGCGGCCAATCAGCATGCGGCGAATTTCGCTGGTGCCTGCGCCGATTTCCATCAGCTTGGCATCACGGAAGATCCGGCCAACCGGATTGTCGTTGAGATACCCCGCACCGCCAAAAGCCTGAACCGCCTGATGAGCCTGCGTCATCGCAACCTCAGAAGCATAGAGGCAGCACGCTGCTGCGTCCTGCCGGGTGACGGTGCCCTTGTCACAGGCCTTTGCGACTTCATAGACATAGGCCCGGGCGGTGTTCATCGCGGTGTACATATCCGCGATCTTGCCCTGCATCAGCTGGAAGTTCCCGATCGGCTGGCCGAACTGTTTACGTTCTTTCATGTAAGGCATCATCTCGTCCATGCAGGCGGCCATGATCCCGGTGCCGATACCTGCCAAGACAACACGCTCGTAGTCGAGACCGGACATAAGGACGCGCACGCCCTTGCCCTCTTCGCCCAGAATGTTCTCAAACGGGACTTCCACATCCTCAAAGACCAGCTCTGCCGTATTGGACCCACGCATCCCCAGCTTGTCGAAGTGCTGCGAAGTGGAAAAGCCCTTCATTTCCTTTTCGATGAGGAAAGCCGTGATCCCCTTGGAACCAGCCTCAGGATCCGTTTTGGCATAGACCACCAGAGTGTCAGCATCGGGGCCGTTGGTGATCCAGTATTTGTTGCCGTTCAAACGGAAGTGGTCATTGCGCTTTTCG
>CAXQAV010000331.1:0-4305 GCA_964221795.1 Luminiphilus sp.
CACGCTCTTCCACCATCTGGAAGCCAGTGTCGGAAGGGTTGAAGTTGCCAAGGATAAACAGCGAGACCACGAAGGTCACAACTGTCGTCACCAGCGCCACCCATTTGGCGTTGCGCTGCGCCGCCTCGTCGTCACCGCGCAGGAAGATCGCAAGGATCAGCGCGCCGATCAGCGGCAGGAACGTGGTAAGTGAAAGAATGTTGCCCATTATTTCGCCCCCCCGAACAGAGTCACCCAGGTCAGCAGAACCGCAATCCCCAGAACCATGGCGAAGGCGTAGCTAAAGATGTAGCCCGACTGCGCGCGGCCAGCGAGCCGTGTGAAGAAAGGAATAATTCCCATAGCGACGCCGTTGATGCCTCCGTCGATCGTCTTTGTGTCACCCTGCTTCCACAGGATGCGGCCAAGGGCCAGAGATGGGCGGACAAAGAGGAAATCGAAGATTTCGTCAAAGTACCATTTGTTGAGCAGGAAGCGGTAAAGCGGTGCCTGCTGTTCAGCCAGTTTCGCGGGCCAGTCAGGGCGGCGGATATACATCTGGTAGGCCAGACCGAAGCCGATCAGCATCGCCACGAAGGGTGCGACCTTGACCCACTTGGGCACCAGATGCGCTTCATGCAGGACGTGGTTGTCGGGATGCTTGAAGATCGCACCCTGCCCCGGCACCTCGGGCCATGCGGCCTTGCCGTGGTCACCCTCGTCTTTACCGGTATCTTCGGCGCCAGCCGCATAGGCAGGCGCGATCAGGGCAAAGCCAAGCTCTGCGTGATCCGCGGCCTTTTCCTCGGAGACAATCGCACCGAAGTATTTGCCGACGCTCTCGTCGCTGCCGAAGAACGGCTTGTAGAAAATCATGCCGGACAAAACCGCACCTACGGCCAACACATAAAGCGGGGCCAGCATGGATGTGGGGCTTTCGTGCGCGTGCTCATGCGTGTGCTTGTCGCCGCGCGGCTTGCCATAGAAGGTCATGAACATCAGACGCCAGCTGTAGAAGCTTGTCATCAGCGCAGCGATCACCAGCATCCAGAAGGCATAGCCGCCCATTGTGCCGACATAGGCGCTCTCAATGATCGCGTCTTTCGAGACAAAGCCTGCGAAACCAATCGGGAAGCCCACATACAGCAGCGGAATACCTACGCCCGTGATGGCCAGCGTGCAGATCATCATCATCCAGAAGGTCTTGGGGATCTTGTGGCGCAAGCCGCCATAGTTCCGCATGTCCTGCTCGTGATGCATCGCATGGATCACGGAACCCGCGCCAAGGAACAGCATTGCCTTGAAGAATGCGTGCGTCAGCAGGTGGAACATGGCGACGGAATAGACGCCCAGACCCGCGGCCACGAACATATAGCCCAGCTGCGAACAGGTCGAATAGGCGATGACGCGCTTGATGTCGTTCTGCACCAGACCCACGGTCGCGGCAAAGAAAGCGGTCGTCGCTCCAAGGAAGGCGATAAAGCCTGTGGTCGCGTCAGCATATTCCATCAGCGGCGACATGCGGCAGACAAGGAAGACACCGGCGGTCACCATGGTCGCAGCGTGGATCAGCGCCGACACAGGGGTCGGACCTTCCATCGCGTCGGGCAGCCATGTGTGCAGGAGTAGCTGAGCCGATTTGCCCATCGCACCGATGAACAGCAGGAAGGCAATCAGGTTCAGCGTATCCCACTCACGCCAGGCACAGTGGATCGTATGGCCCTGCAGATCGGGGATCGCGGCAAAGATATCGTCAAAGTTGATGCTGTCGGTCACATAGTAGAGCGCGAAGATACCCAGCGCGAAACCGAAGTCACCGACACGGTTCACCACGAAGGCCTTGATCGCAGCAGCACCGGCAGAAGGCTTGCGATAGTAGAAACCGATCAGAAGGTAGGAGGCGACACCCACGCCTTCCCAGCCGAAGAACATCTGCACAAGGTTGTCGGCGGTCACCAGCATCAGCATGGCGAAGGTAAAGAACGAGAGATACGCAAAGAAGCGCGGGCGATAGCTTTCGCCTTCTTTGAAGTTTTCGTCATGGGCCATGTAGCCGAACGAATAGAGGTGCACGAGCGCCGACACGGTCGTGATCACGATCAGCATGATCGCGGTCAGACGGTCCATGCGGATCGCCCAGTCTGTCGACAGCGTGCCGCTCTCGATCCAGCGCAGGATATTGACCGTGTAGGTCGCGTTCGGATGGGCCGCCGGATCAAAGGTCAGGAAGATAACCCAGGAAAAGAAGGCCGACACGAACAAGAGGCTGGTCGCCGTCCACTGCGCGGCTTTCTCGCCGATCAGTTTCCAGCCGAAGCCACAGAGGATCGCGCCAACAAGCGGGGCAAAAAGGATAATCGTTTCCATTGCTTTAGCCCTTCATCACGTTGACGTCTTCAACGTCGATGGTTCCGCGGTTGCGGAAGAAACACACAAGGATCGCAAGGCCGATCGCGGCCTCTGCGGCGGCGACGGTCAGCACGAACAGGGTGAACACCTGCCCGACCAGATCGCCGAGATAGCTGGAGAAGGCCACAAGGTTGATGTTCACCGCGAGCAGCATCAACTCGATGCTCATCAGCAGGATGATCACGTTCTTGCGGTTGAGGAACAATCCGAAGATGCCAATGACAAACAGGGCTGCCGCCACCGTGAGGTAATGTTCAAGTCCGATCATACGTTCGTTCCCTTTGGGGCATTTGCCCCGTTCTTCTTTTAATTGCGAAGCACAGGCCCCGCGAAAGTCTGTTCCCGCCTAGAGCCCCTGCCCCGGCTTGACGTCTTTGAGTTCCATGGCCTTGGCCGGATCGCGGTACATCTGGGCCAGAACGTTCTGACGCTTGATGTCCACACGGTGGCGCAGGGTCAGCACGATGGCCCCAATCATGGCGACCAGCAGGATCAGACCGGCCAGCTGGAATAGCAGTATATACTGGTCGTAGATCAGCAGACCCAGTGCGCGGGTGTTGTCCAGATCACCGGCAGGGGCCGCGATCCGCTCTGGCGCGCCACTGTCGAAACCCCAGACACCAAAGGCCAGCGCCAGTTGCATCAGGATGATCACACCGATCAGCAAGGCCAGAGGCAGGTATTTCGTCATCTCGGCCTTCAACTCGGCGAAATCGACGTCGAGCATCATGACCACAAACAGGAAGAGCACTGCTACCGCGCCCACGTAGACGATCACCAGCAGCATCGCGACGAACTCGGCCCCGAGGGTCACGAAAAGACCGGCAGAGGAGAGGAACGCGAGGATCAGCCAGAGAACCGAATGCACGGGGTTCCGCGCGATCACGGTCATCAGGCCGCCTGTGACGGTCGTGACCGCAAAGAGGTAAAATATGAACGCGAAGACGGTCATGCGCTTTCGTCCTTTTCCAACACTTCATTCGCCAGTTCCATCGCCTTGGCCATGGCTGGCGCGCCGGCGAACATGCCCGTCTGGGCAATCGCTTCGGCAATCTCTTGTTTCGTGGCCCCGGCCTCGACCAGATGACGGATCGTCAGGCGGATCTGTGCCTCTGCCTGCGCGCCAAGAATGATCAGCCCTGACAGCGTCAGGTAGAGCCGCGTTTTGGCGTCCAACCCGTCAGGGTTCATGGTCTTGCCAAACCACATCTCCATCGCCTCTTTGGACATGGTGGGCCAGAGGTTCTCGAACCCCTTGGGGGTAAAGGCATCCAGGTCGATATTCATCGACTTGGCCCAGTCCTGACCCATCTTCATCATGGCCTCAAAGGGGTTCTGGTCACTCATCTGTATGGCGCGTCCAGTTCGAGGTTGCGGGCAATTTCAGCTTCCCAGCGGTCGCCGTTTTCTAGAAGCTTCGCCTTGTCGTAGTAAAGCTCTTCACGGGTCTCGGTAGAGAATTCAAAGTTCGGACCTTCGACAATCGCATCCACAGGGCAGGCTTCCTGACAGAAGCCGCAGTAGATGCATTTGGTCATGTCGATGTCATAGCGCGTAGTGCGGCGGCTGCCGTCATCGCGGGGCTCGGCATCAATGGTGATCGCCTGCGCAGGGCAAACGGCCTCGCACAGCTTGCAGGCAATGCAGCGTTCCTCGCCGTTGGGGTAACGGCGCAGAGCGTGCTCACCACGGAAACGCGGGCTCAGCGGCCCCTTTTCATGCGGGTAGTTCACCGTGGCTTTGGGCGAGAAGAAATACTTCAGCCCCAGCTTCATGCCGACCCAGAAATCCTGCAGCAGGAAGTATTTGGCGGCGCGGTTGTAGTCGATCTGAGTCATGGATTAGCCCCCCATCGTCCAGCGCGCCCAAAAGCCGCCGAAGACTTCGAATTTCGCAAGGAAAGACACGATAACGACC
>CAXQAV010000332.1:0-2376 GCA_964221795.1 Luminiphilus sp.
GTCACCGTCGCCCAAATCGGGCTGCTCCATGCTGGAGGGGTCATTCGCAGCGTCTTCCTGCGCCTTCAGGCGCTCGGAGCGCTCGCGGTCGCGCTCGGCCTGACGGCGGCGGTTCTCTTCTTCCTGCTCTTCGCGCTTTGCGTCCACCTCGCGCTGCGCCTCGGCGAGCATGCGGGTATAGTGCTCGGCATGCTGGGCATAGTTCTCGGCATCCACACGGTCGCCCGAAAGAACAGCATCACGATGGAGCTGGTTATATTTCTCGATGATCTGCTGCGGCGTACCGCGGACCTTGCCATCAGGGCCCGAGCTGTCGAATACCCGATTGATGATATTCCCGCCCGAGGGACGGTTGTTGCGGTTCTTGTTCCGCGACCGTGACTTCGATGATCTCATGAGTGGTTGTAAGCCTTTGGCTGTCGTTGCGTTGGCCATAACGCGCAGAATAGTTGCGCTCTGTTTGGAAAGCCTTGCGATGTTTTGGCGACCTCTCGGAGGGGGGGGTCGGTGGCGAGCCGCGTCCCTGCCGATGGCTAAAAAGCATGTGATGCCGTCCATGACAAGCAGAAATCCCCTGAATCGTGGAAAACGGCGGGTTTCGGGGCGTCAAATCGCCGATTCAGGGCTTCCGTCCCCCCACAACGCGGTCGCGTCCGTCGAGGTCAGGAATCACCTTAATGTCCACAAGCCCGGCATTTTGCATCATCGCGGCGACCGCCCCGCCCTGTGTGGGACCGATTTCCACCAGAAGGCGGCCACCGTTGCGCAAATGCGCCGGCGCACCTGCGGTGATCTTGCGGTAAGCGGTCAGCCCGTCCGCCTCATCCGTCAGAGCCATGCGCGGCTCGTACAGGCGCACTTCGCGTTGCAGCGCGTCCATTTCGTCAGCGGCGATATAGGGCGGGTTCGAGACGATGAGATCGTATTCCCCGCTCACCGCCTTAAACCAGTCCGATACCTCAAATTGCACGCGGTCGATAAAGCCAAGCGCGGTGGCATTGTCAGCGGCAACATGCAACGCGGCCTCTGACAGATCAGTCGCCACACCCACTGCCTGCGGTCTCTCAGCCAGCAGGGTCAGGATGATCGCCCCCGATCCGGTGCCGAGGTCCAGCACATCGGCAAACGGCGCTTTCAGGGCCTCTGCCACCAGTTCTTCGGTCTCGGGGCGCGGGTCGAGAACATCTGGCGTCACCTTGAACCATCGGTCATAGAACAGGCGACCGCCGACAAGATGCGAAACAGGATGCCCTTCGGCCCGCAGATGGATCGACGCGAGAAACGCCGCTTCGGCACCGGCTTCCATCTCGTCATCCGGCATGAGCGCGACGCGATGGGCCTCAATGTCCAGCGTGGCTGCCATGATCCGACGCGCGTCGCGTGCAGCACCTGCGATGCCTGCCTTGTTCAGAATCTGTGTCGCAAATCCCAGCGCATCCGCAACGCGCATCAGTTGCCCATTTCGGCCAGCAATGTTGCCTGCGCATCCGCCTGCAAGGCCCCGATCACCTCGTCCAGATCACCCTGCATGATCTGCCCCAATGAGTAGAGCGTCAGGTTGATCCGGTGATCTGTCATGCGGCCCTGCGGAAAGTTGTAGGTGCGGATCCGCTCCGAGCGGTCACCCGAGCCCACCTGCGACTTGCGGTCGGCAGAGCGTTCGGAATCAATCCGCTGGCGTTCCAGATCAAAGAGACGCGTCTTGAGAACCTGCATCGCAATCTCGCGGTTGCGGTGCTGGGATTTCTCGGAACTGACCACAATGATCCCTGTGGGGACGTGCAGGATGCGCACAGCCGAATCCGTAGTGTTCACATGCTGCCCGCCCGACCCTGACGCGCGCATTGTATCAATGCGGATATCAGCCGGATTGATCTGTACGTCCACATCTTCCGCCTCGGGTAGCACAGCCACGGTCGCGGCAGAGGTATGGATGCGCCCGCCGCTCTCGGTCTCGGGCACGCGCTGGACGCGGTGCACGCCGCTTTCATATTTCAGTTTGGCAAAGACGCCTTCGCCCGCAACACGGGCCACGACTTCCTTGATGCCGCCCACTTCGGTTTCGCTTTGCTCAAGGATTTCGAACTTCCAGCCCTGGCTTTCGGCATAGCGCTGGTACATGCGCAAAAGGTCGCCCGCAAACAGCGAGGCTTCGTCACCGCCCGTACCGGGGCGGATTTCCAGCAGCGCAGGGCGCGCATCGGCAGCGTCTTTCGGCAGAAGCGCCAGCTGCACCTCATGTTCCGAGGCTTCCAGCCTTTCACGCAACTCCGGCAGTTCCATCTCTGCCAGCTCGCGCATTTCGGGATCCTTCAGCATCGCCTCGGCATCGTCGATTTGTCTGAGCAGGTCCCGATAGGCCGTCACGGTTTCGAC
>CAXQAV010000333.1:0-4018 GCA_964221795.1 Luminiphilus sp.
CTGCGGACAAGCGTCTCTATGCGATCCGCGATGTGACCGCGACGGTCGAAAGCGTTGACCTGATCACAGCGTCGATCCTTTCCAAGAAGCTGGCAGCGGGGTTGGGGTCGCTCGTGCTGGATATCAAATGCGGCTCGGGCGCCTTTATGAAAAACCAGGATGATGCCCGCGCCTTGGCACAGGCTCTGGTGCAGACGGCGAATGGCGCGGGGTGCCGCACGGCGGGGCTCATCACCGATATGAACGAACCGCTGGCCCCCGCGCTTGGCAACGCGCTGGAGGTGGCCGTTTGTATGGAAGTGCTCTCCGGCAACAAATCTGCGGCTCCGCGCCTCTATGATCTGACTGTCGCGCTCTGCACCCAGCTTCTCATGATGCAGGGCGAGGACACCCCCGTAGCGGGAGCGCGCGTGAAAGATGCCATTTCCTCTGGTGCCGCGATGGAGCGTTTAGCCCATATGATTGCCGCGATGGGCGGTCCGCCGGATATGGCGCAAGACTGGCTGACACACCTGCCGAATGCGCCTGTTGTGGGCGAAGTAACGGCCCCAGCGGAAGGTTACGTCAGCGCCATTGATGGCGAGGCGTTGGGTCTGGCAGTCGTGGCGCTTGGTGGCGGGCGGCAGGTCGAGACCGATCGGATCGATCCCTCGGTCGGCCTCTCGGATGTTGTGGGATTAGGCACCAAAGTCTCCCGCGGTGACCCGCTCTGCGTTCTGCACGCCGCCGATGAGGACACGGCTGTGGCGATTGCTGCGGATGTGCGGGCGGCATTTACAATCGGCGGTCCCGTCACACGCGGGCCACTGGTGCTGGAGGGGCTTGCCTGATGGGACGCGCTTTTCTGATTGTCATCGATAGTGTGGGCATCGGCGGCGCGCCGGATGCCGGTCAGTTCTTCAATGACGATGTGCCGGACACAGGTGCCAACACCGTCGCCCATATTGCCAAAGCCGCGGGCCTGAACCTGCCGGTCATGGATGCGCTGGGCCTTGGCGCGGCTGTGAAACTTGCCTCGGGCGAGGTCTTGGAAGGTTTCACCCAATCCCCGACAGGGGCATGGGGGGCGGCCACCGAGGTTTCGCAAGGCAAGGACACGCCCTCGGGGCATTGGGAACTGGCGGGGGTGCCGGTGCCGTGGGAATGGCACACATTCCCCAAAACCGTGCCCAGCTTTCCCGCAGAGGTGACAGAGGCGCTTTGCAAGGCTGCAGGCACTGACGGTATCCTCGCCAATTGCCACGCCTCCGGCACGGCGGTCATCGATGAATTCGGTGCCGAGCATCTTAGGTCCGGTTGGCCGATCTGCTACACCTCGGCTGACAGTGTCCTGCAAATCGCAGCCCATGAAGAGGCTTTCGGGCTGGAGCGCTTGTTGAAACTCTGCGCTGACGTTGCCCCCATGCTGCATGCGATGAAGGTCGGGCGTGTCATCGCGCGGCCCTTCCTTGGCGAGGTCGGGTCTTTCAAACGCACCGCCAACCGCAAGGATTTCGCTATCGCGCCCCCGTCGAAAACAATCTGCGACTATGTTCAAGCCGCCGGTCGCACCGTCCATGCCGTTGGCAAGATTGGGGATATCTTTTCGATGCGCGGGATTGATTATCTGCGCAAAGGGCGCGATGCCGTACTGATGCAGCACATCCTGGATCTCGCGGACGAGGCGCAGGACGGAGCCTTTGTCTTTGCCAATCTGGTCGAGTTCGACAGCGAATACGGCCACCGCCGTGATCCGCAGGGTTACCGCGACCACCTGCAATGGTTTGACGCAGGGCTTTCGGAGCTGATTGCCAAGCTGAAGCCCGATGACCTGTTGATCGTCACTGCCGATCATGGCAACGACCCCACATGGTGGGGCACCGACCACACCCGCGAGCGGGTGCCGGTTCTGGTCAAGGGTATTGGCGCGCGCGCGCTCGGGTTGCTCAGCTTCACCGATGTTGCCACCTCCATCGCTGACCATCTGCGCGTGCCCTATCAGGGACAAGGAAAGAGCTTTCTATGAGTTTCACATCGCTGCCCAAAGTCGAGTTGCACACACATCTTGAGGGCTGCGCGCCGCCCGCCTTCATCCGTGGACTGGCGCGGGAAAAGAAGATCGATATTTCGGGTATCTTTACCCACGACGGCTCCTACGCATTCCGCGATTTTGATCACTTCCTGAAAATCTACGAGGCGGCCTGCACCACCTTGCAGACGCCCGAGGATTTCCGGCGGCTGACACTGGCGGTGCTGGAAGAGACCGCGGCCCACGGCGTCATCTACATGGAAACCTTCGTCTCGCCGGATTTCTGCGGCGGTGGCGATCTGGCGGCGTGGAAGGACTACCTCGGGGCGATCGAGGATGCCGCGAAAGAGGCCGAGGCAAAATTCGGGATTACCCTGCGCGGCATCGTGACCGGAATCCGCCACTTTGGCCCTGATGCCTGCAAACCCGCTGCCCGTTGCGCCGCCGAGACCATGGGCGATTTCATTGTGGGCTACGGGATGGCTGGCGGCGAACTGGCGGGGCGGCCCAAGGACTATGCCTATAGTTTCGATCTGGCGCGTGAGGCAGGGCTGAACCTGACCTGTCACGCGGGTGAATGGGGCGGGGCGGATATGGTGCGTGATACGATCCGCGACCTGCGCGTCACCCGGATCGGACACGGGATCGGTGCCGCGACCGATCACGGGCTGATCGACGAAATTCTTGAGAAAGACATTGTGCTCGAGGTCTGCCCGGGATCGAATGTCGTCCTCAGGGCGGTCTCGGGCTGGGGCGCGCACCCGATCGCAAAACTCCGCGATGCAGGGGTGAAAGTCACGGTCTCAACCGACGACCCGCCGTTCTTCCACACGACGATGAGCGCGGAGTATGAGATGCTCAACCGGACCTTTGGTTGGGGTGAAGACGACTTTGCCGCCCTCAACAAAACCGCCATCGCCGCGGCCTTCTGCGATGAGGCCACCAAGACACGTATTGCCAAGAAACTGGAGACCACAGCATGACCGAACATGTCACCCACGTCACGCACCCACTGGTCCAGCACAAGCTGACACTGATGCGCCAGAAAGAGACCTCGACCGCTGGTTTCCGGCAGCTTCTGCGCGAGATCAGCCAGCTGCTCGCCTATGAGGTCACTCGCGGCCTGCCGATGACGACACGCCGCATCGAAACCCCGCTCGAGGCGATGGATGCCCCCGTGATTGACGGCAAGAAACTGGCGCTGGTCTCGATCCTGCGGGCGGGCAACGGGCTGTTGGATGGGGTGCTGGAACTGATCCCTTCGGCCCGCGTCGGCTTTGTGGGGCTTTACCGCGACGAGGAAACGCTGGAGCCGGTGCAATACTACTTCAAGGTGCCGACTGCGCTTGAGGACCGTCTGGTCATCGCCGTCGATCCGATGCTCGCCACGGGCAATTCATCGGTGGCCGCGGTTGATCTTCTCAAGAAAGCGGGCGCGACAAACATCCGGTTCCTCTGCCTGCTGGCAGCCCCCGAAGGTATCGCGCGCATGAAAGACGCGCAGCCCGATGTGCCGATTGTGACGGCAGCGATCGACAGTCACCTGAACGAAAAGGGCTATATCGTGCCCGGCCTCGGCGACGCAGGTGACCGCATGTTCGGGACGCAATAGCGGCTAGTTATCGCAGACATTCCGCAGGCTGACCCAGTCGCTGTCATTCAGGATGGGCCGGATCTGGCGACCCGCAAGCGGGTCCGCGCCAAATTCGGGCATCGACCCTGGGCGCGCGTCCAGCGCGCTGCGGAACGGGGCCTGAGGCACCTCAGCTGCCGCCAAAGCGGCGGCGAGGCGCTGAGGGTCCGGCATGCCGGTCTCTGACTGGGCCTGCAAGAGCGCCTGAGACTGCAGTAGGGCATCATCCACCTCGCCGGTCGTCAGCAGCCGCAAGGTCGTGCCGAGCCCGCCGCTTTCGAGGATGCGCGACAGGGGATCGATCTCGGTGACAACGGGTCGGGCGGCGATGATGAAACCGGCTGCCGCTGCGGGATCATCCACTTGTTTCAGGATCG
>CAXQAV010000334.1:0-11816 GCA_964221795.1 Luminiphilus sp.
TTTCCTCGATGATCTCCATCGGGATCAACTCGTCCTTGAGGTGCCAGTCGTGGGCGTGGGGTTCCACGCGGTCCACGCTGAAGCGGCGGAACTGTTCGCGGATCATCTCCAGCTCGTCATCAAGGCCGGTGGCACCGACTGTGATATTGGCGGAATGTTCTTCCATCAGCTCTACAAGGCGCATGCGGGCGGCTTGCGTGTTGCCGGACTGGATCAACGTGGTGATCGCGGGTTCGGTCAGCGCGGCCATGTCACCGGTGCCAAGGCCGATGTCGCGCAGGCGCAGCATCTCACCCTGTGACATCGGGATGCCACCGCTGATCTGCGTGAGGTATTCGCCAAAGGCAATCTGATGGATGAGTTGTTCGACCTCGCCGAATTTGCCCTCGGACTGGAGGCGTTCGGCCCAGCCCTGCATCTGTTGCAACGATTGCGCATAGGTCGCGAGCCACGCCAGCCCGTGGGCGGCGGTCTGGTTCTGTTCGATCAGCGCACCGGAG
Source organism: Luminiphilus sp. (assembly GCA_964221795.1). Taxonomy (GTDB): domain Bacteria; phylum Pseudomonadota; class Alphaproteobacteria; order Rhodobacterales; family Rhodobacteraceae; genus Yoonia. The sequence continues at coordinate 501 of CAXQAV010000334.1, forward strand.
ACACGGCCACCATCACTGACGGTGGCGCACACGGTCTCTTTGGCGCGGGACAGGATGTCGTCGACAGCGGGCAGCGTCGCAGCGGTCAGCGCCAGCAGATCGGCCAGTACGGGGCTCTGGTTCAAAGTCATATCCTGTCCATCATGCGCCATTTTGCGACTCCCATCAATTTGCAGGTGCAGAGATAAAGTGTTCGCAGTTGCAGCGCAATAATAATTCGCGAATAATTCCGTTAACGCACAAAAGTGTCGCAGCGAAAATTGAGCTGGTGTCGGCCAACGGATGTCGTAAGAGGGCTTATGCCTTTGTTTCTCGACATGCTGACCCCTTCGGTCTTTCTCTTTGCGGTCTGCGTGACGATCCTCGCAGGGTTTGTCAAAGGTGCCGTCGGGTTTGCCATGCCGCTGATCATGATTTCGGGCATGGGCATCCTGATCCCGCCGGAAATCGCTGTTGCGGGCATTGTGATTCCCATTGTGATAAGCAACGGCCTGCAGGTAGCCCGTGCCGGTTTCGGCAAGGCGGGCGAGGCGCTGCGCGAGCATTGGCGCTATGTGATGCTGGTCTGTATTTTTATCCTGATTGCCGCGCAGTTCGTGCGCAGCATCCCCTCAGACGCGTTGTTCTTCGTGCTGGGCGTTCCTGTGGTGGTGCTTTGCTTTATCCAGTTGATCGGCTGGCGTCCCCGCATCACACCTGCGATGCGCCGCCCCTATGAGTGGATTGCCGGTACGCTCGCAGGCATTCTGGGTGGGCTTGCGGGCACTTGGGGCCCGCCGACGGTGCTTTACCTCATTGCGCTTGAAACACCGCGCGACCGCCAGATGGCGGTGCAGGGGGTAATCTACGGGCTGGGGTCGGTGATGCTTTTGCTGGGGCATTTGCGCTCGGGCATCCTGAACGCGGACACCTGGGGCTTTTCGGCGTCGCTGTTGATCCCTGCGCTTTTGGGGATGTGGCTCGGTTTTCGGCTTGGTGACCGGTTCGATCAGGAGCGCTTCCGCAAGGTGACGCTGCTGGTGCTGATGATCGCGGGGGCAAACCTGATCCGGCGCGGGGTCATGGGCTAGGCGCTCAGGACAGCAGGTCGCGGTAGTTGCAGATATCGGCCAGTTGCGGCACCGATTGCGGCGGGACAACATCGAAAAGTGCGCGATAGACCAGCTGGTCGTCGCGCCGCGCCTCGAATGACCAGCGCCCCAGAACCATTTCGTAGGCGTGATCGAACTGGAAGAACGCGATCGTCTGACCGAGCCCGCTGACCGTGCTGGTGAATGACTGTTGCCGCACACCGTCCTTGCCCATCGGCGGATGCGTGATCGTCACCACAACGGTTTCTCTCCCAAGCTCCGGAATGCCCTGCAGCCTGACGCCAAAGCCCACGCCGATCACTGCCGGCACGGTCTGGGTCAGGGACAAGAACTCCGGCATTTCCTCGATGATATGCGCGCGCCCCGTAATCGTGCCGGGTGCGTCGCGGTAGCCCACGGATTCGGGCGGGCAGATGACACCGGCCTCGATTGATTGCAGGTCAGCCGAGCACGCGACCTGCGCAGCAAGCGGCGATGCGATACCAAGTGTCAGGGCAAAGGCCAGAAGAAGCTGTCTCATGCGGCAATGATAAAAGCCCGCAACGGTTTGTCGACCATTGCGGGCTTGATGTTTAAAATCAGTGCGATTTAGCCGATGGCTGCGGCTTTCACATCATCGTCGATGAAGGGCACGTATTTGGCGAAGTTGTCGCTGAACATGTCCACGAGTTTTTGCGCCTGCACGTCATAGGCCGCTTTGTCGGCCCATGTCTCGCGCGGGTTCAGCAGCTTGTCGTCAACGCCTTCGCATGTCATCGGCACTTCGAAACCGAAGTTCGGGTCCTTGCGGAACTGGTTTTCGACCAGCGTGCCGTCGAGTGCCGCCGAGAGCAGTGCACGGGTTGCCTTGATCGGCATCCGGCTCCCGGTGCCGTAGGCGCCACCGGTCCAGCCGGTGTTGACCAGCCAGCAGGTTGCCCCGTGGCTTGCGATCTTCTCGCGCAGCAGGTTGCCGTAGACTTCGGGGCGGCGCGGCATGAAGGGGGCGCCGAAGCAGGTCGAGAATGTCGGCTCGGGTTCGGTCACGCCGCGTTCTGTGCCCGCAACCTTGGAGGTGAAGCCGGACAGGAAGTGGTACATCGCCTGTGCCGGTGTCAGCCGTGCGATCGGAGGCAGCACGCCGAAGGCATCGCAGGTCAGCATGATGATGTTCTTGGGGTGCCCGCCCAGTGCCGTCTCGGATGCGTTCGAGATGTAGTTCAGCGGATAGGCGCAGCGCATGTTCGCCGTAAGGCTGTCATCGTTGAAGTCGAGTTCCAGCGTTTCGGGGTCGAAAACCATGTTCTCGATCACCGTATGCGGCATCGAGCAGGTGGCGTAGATTTCAGGCTCTGCTTCGGGATCAAGGCCGATGGTCTTGGCGTAGCAGCCGCCTTCGAAGTTGAAGGTGCCACGGTCGGACCAGCCGTGCTCATCGTCGCCGATCAGCACGCGGGTCGGGTCAGCCGAAAGGGTGGTTTTGCCGGTGCCGGAAAGGCCAAAGAAGACAGCCGTGTCGACAGGGTTGCCAGGGGCGTGGTTGGCCGAGCAGTGCATCGGCATGATGCCTTTCTCGGGCAGCAGGTAGTTCAGCAGGGTAAAGACAGATTTCTTGTTCTCGCCCGCGTATTCGGTGCCGCCGATCAGGATCAGCTTTTTGGCGAAGTTCAGTGCGATCACGGTCTCGGACCGGCAGCCATGCTTTTCAGGGTCGGCCTTGAAGCTGGGGCAGTTGATGATCGTGAAATCGGGGGTGAAGGTTTCCAGCTCGGATACATCGGGGCGGCGCAGCAGGTGGCGGATGAAAAGGCCATGCCATGCCAGTTCGGTGATCACGCGGACGTCGAGGCGGTGCGCAGGATCAGCGCCGCCGAAAAGGTCCTGCACGTTGTAGGTGCCGCCCTTCATGTGCTCGAGCATGTCGGCATAGAGAACGTCGAATTTCGCGGGGTCCATCGGCGGGTTGTTTTCCCACCAGATCGTATCGACGACCTCGGGGGTTTTGACGACGAATTTGTCCTTGGGCGAACGGCCGGTGTGTTTGCCGGTGGTGACAAGGAAAGTGCCGCCCTTCCCGTTCACGCCTTCGCCTGCGGCGACGGCGGCTTCCTGTAATTCGGCTTCAGAGCGGTTGTAATAGACGTAACCCAGCCCTGTGATGCCTTGATCTTCAAGTTTCATCGACGGGTTGACCTTACCGTGGTCCATTGTCTCGCTCCTTTGTCTCTTGGCCGGATTGGCCTGCGATAGGAGTCTCCTTTACCACCAAGTTTTCAAGGGCGGATAGCCCGTTGTGTCACAGTTAGCGCAACCAAATTCATGTTAGCGCAATCATCTTGTGGTCACGCCTGAAGTAAGGTCCACTTGCACAAGGGCGCGGCGAAAATGCGCCAATTGCGGCGATTTTATGACGGTTGCGGCGTTAAATGTTGATTCGCTGCTTCAAAACGATCAGAAATTATGCGCATATCTGTTTTTAAGTCATTCAGCTATCAGGAAAACTTCGTATGTCCAGAATTGCACTCGTTGATGACGACAGAAACATCCTGACTTCAGTTGCGATGACGCTTGAGGCTGAGGGGTTCGAAGTCGAGACATATAACGACGGACAGTCCGCTTTGGACGCCTTTAACAAGCGTATGCCGGACATGGCTGTGCTGGATATCAAGATGCCCCGCATGGACGGGATGGACCTGCTCCAGCGGCTGCGCCAGAAGACCGCGATGCCGATCATTTTCCTCACATCCAAGGATGATGAGATCGACGAAGTGCTCGGCCTTAGAATGGGCGCAGATGATTACGTAAAAAAGCCATTTTCCCAGCGCCTACTTGTGGAACGAATCCGTGCGCTCTTGCGTCGTCAGGACGCGATCGCCGGTGAAGATATCGAAGAAACCGAAGAGACCAAAGTGATGGTCCGCGGTGAATTGGTGATGGATCCGCTGCGCCATGCAGTGAAATGGAAGGGGAAAGACGTATCCCTTACGGTGACCGAATTCTTGCTTTTGCAGGCGCTGGCTCAGCGCCCCGGCTTTGTGAAAAGCCGCGACCAGCTTATGGATGTGGCCTATGATGACCAGGTTTACGTGGATGACCGGACCATCGACAGTCACATCAAGCGGCTGCGCAAAAAGATGCGGAATGCGGATGATGAGTTTTCTGCGATCGAGACACTTTACGGTATCGGGTATCGCTACAACGAAGAGTGAAGAGTGAAGCATGACGGCAGCGCCCAAGATTGATGTGCGCGACCTGAAGTCTGTGCGGCGTGCTGCACGGACGCCTGATCTGCTGCTCGGTGACGACTGGGTTGATCCCGATATTCTGGAAGAAGGCGAGGAGCTTGCCTCGTCGCGCCTCAGCCGTATTCTGGCGCTGCGCAACTCGCCCATTGCCCGCAAGATCGTCACTTTCAACCTTGTTGCCCTGATCCTGCTGATTGCAGGTGTGCTCTATCTCAGCCCGTCGCGCGATAGTCTGGCGTTCCAGCGTGCCAACGGGCTGGCCAACGAGGCCCATCTGATCGCCGATGTGTTCGAAGCGCAGCTGCCTGCGGTGGCGCCGGTCAATCTGGCGACCTCGGATGGCGTTGATGTGATTACCACGCTTGCCAACCTCAACCTGCGGAGCGGTGTCGAGGTTGCGGTCTTCGGGACCGACGCAACGGTGATTGCCCGCACCCGTGGCCGCGGAACGCCGGAAGAGCTCGCCGGCCTTTCAGAGCGCACCGGCGGCACCATGATCACGGATTTCATGCTGTCGATCTGGGATGGTGTCAGTAGCGTTGTGATGGCGCCCTTCTCGAACAGCAGCGGCGGCAGTGGTCCGTCGCTCTTTGAAACAACCGAAGCTGGCGTCCGCGCTGCCATCAGCGGAGGGACCCAACTGATCGCCGCCGACGTGGGCGGCAACATCAGCTATGTCGTCACGACACCAATCCTGCGCAACAACGTGCCCGTCGGTGTGATCGCCGTGACCACGGCTGCGGGCGAGGTGGACAGCCTTGTCCAGCGCGAGCGCGAGCAGTACCTGCGTCTGTTCCTTGTCGGTGTGATGGTCAGCGTCGGTCTGAGCCTTGTGCTTGCCTCGACTATTGCCAACCCGCTCTCGCAGTTGGCGACCGCGGCAGAAGCCACGCAGGAACGTAATGCCCGCAAGATGTCGCCCAAGCGTGTGCGCATCCCCGATTTCACCGCCCGTCCCGACGAGATCGGCCGCCTCTCCGGTGCCCTGCGCCGCATGGTCCGCGCCCTCTACGAACGGATCGAGAGCAACGAACAGTTTGCGGCTGACGTCGCGCACGAGATCAAGAACCCGCTGGCATCCCTGCGGTCCGCAGTCGGCACCATGCGCGTCGCCCGCCGTGACGACCAGCGTGAGAAGCTGCTGGAAGTGATCGAGCATGACGTCAAACGCCTCGACCGTCTGGTCAGCGACATCTCGAATGCGTCGCGTCTGGATAGCGAGCTGGTCAAGGAAGAAGAAGAATCCTTCGACCTTGTGAATATGCTCCAGAACATTGCCGAGTTCCTCGGCAAGGACGCCCGCCTGCGCGGGGTCGAGTTTGTGGCTGATCTGCCTGCAACACCGATCATGGTGCAGGGTCTCGAGGGTCGCATGGCGCAGGTCTTTGTGAACCTGATCACCAATGCGATTTCCTTCTGCGAGGATGGCGACGCGATCCGCCTCTGGGCACGCACCCGCCAGAACCGCGTGCTGGCCGTGGTCGAGGATACCGGTCCGGGCATTCCCGAGGAATCGCTGACCAAGATCTTCCAGCGCTTCTATTCCGAGCGTCCTGCCGGACAGTTCGGCAACAACTCGGGGCTTGGTCTTGCGATCTCGAAACAGATCGTCGAGGCCCATGGCGGGGTCATCTGGGCTGAAAACATCCGTCCGACCAACGCCGACCCGACTTCCGAACCACTCGGCGCGCGCTTTGTCGTAGGTCTGCCGCTTTAACCCAAGGTCCGATTTGATGTCTGAAACCGTCCACGCCTCTGCCGTCGCATGGGAGGGGCGGGCGCTTTTGATCAGGGGTCAATCAGGTTCGGGGAAATCCGCCCTGTCGCTGGCGCTGATGGCGATGGGCTGTGATCTGGTCGGGGACGATCGCGTCACCTTGCGGGAAGAGGGTGGTCAGTTGTTCGCAGCACCTGTGCCGACGATTACCGGACTGATCGAGGCGCGCGGGGTCGGTATCCTCCATGCCGCCCATGTCGAGAGCGCCCGCGTGGTCTGCGTTGCCGATCTGGACCACGTCGAGACCGACCGCCTACCTGAAAACCGCAGCATCACGCTCTTGGGATCTCAGCTACCCTTGATCTATCGGGTGGAGGGGCCACATTGGGCCGCATCCCTGCTGCAATTGCTCAAAGCGGGCTGGAGCGACCGATGAGCCCCACCGAAACCACACCCCCGCTACCGACGCCCCCTGTGGTGCTGGTGACCGGTCCATCAGGAGCGGGACGGTCAACGGCGATCCGTGCGCTGGAAGATCTGGGGTTCGAAGTCATCGACAACCTTCCGCTGTCACTTTTGCCGCGCCTGCTGAGCGGCCCGCCTCCGGAGCGGCCGCTGGCGCTGGGGCTTGATGCGCGCAACCGTGATTTCGCCACCGCCGTCTTTGCCGAAAGTCTTGCCGAGGTGACACAGATGGCGGGGATCACGGCACAGGTCCTCTATCTGGATGCCATCGAGGACGAGCTGCTCCGCCGCTACTCCGAAACCCGCAGGCGGCATCCCCTGTCCCCTGATGGCACCCCGCAGGAGGGCATCCTGAAAGAGCTTGCCCTGCTGGTCGATGTCCGTGCCCGCGCGGATATCCTGATCAATACGGACGGTCTCTCCCCGCATGACCTCAAGGCCGAGGTTGCGCGCTGGTTCGCAACCGGCGATGCGGGGCAGTTGAGTGTGACGGTCCAGTCCTTTTCCTACAAGCGCGGCCTGCCACGCGGCCTTGATATGGTTCTGGATTGCCGGTTCCTGCGCAATCCCCACTGGGATGCCGATCTGCGCCCGTTGGATGGCCGCGATCCGGCTGTCGCCGCCTATGTGCAGGAAGACCCGCGCTTTGCCGCGTTCTTTGAACAGACGAGAGCAATGCTCGCACTTCTGCTTCCGGCCTATCAGGAAGAGGGCAAGGCGCATTTTTCCGTGGGCTTCGGCTGCACCGGTGGGCGTCACAGATCAGTCATGTTGACAGAACAGATGGCAGAGGTACTTGCACAAGCGGGCTGGCATGTGTCTAAACGGCATCGCGAGTTAGAGCGTCAGGCGACGCAGATCAGTAAGGGGCACATCGGTTGATCGGGATCGTGATCGTGGCGCATGGACGGCTGGCCGAGGAATACCTCGCCGCGGTGGAGCATGTTGTCGGCCCGCAGCCTGGCATGGTCAGCATCGCCATCGGCCCCGAGGATGACCGCGCCGCCAAACAGGACGAAATCTGCGATGCCGCTGACAGCGTCGACAAGGGCGACGGTGTGGTGATCGTCACCGATATGTTCGGCGGTTCACCGACCAACCTGTCGCTGCGCGCCTGCAGCCCCGGGAACCGCCGTATCCTCTATGGCGCCAATCTGCCCATGCTGATCAAACTGGCCAAGTCCCGCAACGCATCGGTGCCTGATGCGGTCGCTGCGGCGATCGAGGCGGCGCACAAGTATATCAACAGCCATGATGGCGGCCTGCCCAGATGAGCTATCGCAAGCTGAAGATCCAGAACATCAAGGGTCTGCACGCCCGCGCCTCGGCCAAACTGGTTGAGGTTGTCGAGAGCTTTGACGCCTCGGCCAAGGTCAGCAAGGACGGCGAGACGACGGGCGGCGACAGCATCATGGGGCTTTTGATGCTGGCCGCGTCGATCGGGACCTATATCGAGGTCGAGACCTCAGGCCCGCAGGAAGAAGAGCTGGCAGCAGCGATTGAAAATCTGGTAAACGACAAGTTCGGGGAAGGGGACTAGGGGGCGCCCGCGGCCAGTCCGCCGGCCATGGAGGTCCGCGCGCTTCAGGCGCGCTTCAATTCTGCTCAGAATGTTCGACGACGATCAGATATCCTCCATTGCCCAGGGTCATCCCCAAAAAGACTTTGATCTTTGGGGGCGGCGGAGTGGTGATGCTGTTCAGCGTAATCTTGGTCTCTTCATCACGCGGGAATGCTGCTGTAATGGCTTGATGCACGGCGGCGAGATCGTCGGGGCCTGCATGCTGGACGGACCAGAGCAAAACCGGACATGCCGTGGGATTAGAGAGCCGCGCGGTTACTAAGGCGCGGAAGTCCGGCATTTCGGTGATGGCCGGAAGTTGGCCCGAAGGCACTGCCAGCCATTCGCGATTCGCAGGTGGGAGGTAGTAGCCATAAAAACGAGCTGGTTCGCTTTCTGAGATGAAGGGCGTGTCGAAGACTGTGACCGCTAGAGGCGCGGAAGCGCAGGCGGGCATGTTGGCAATAATCTGGGCTGTTTCCCGCCAAGGCTGCTTGTAGGGTTCCTGTGCCCAGAAGATCCGCATTGGCATGAGGCAAAAGACAAAGCCGCTCAAAAGGGTCGTGAAAAGGACTGCACTTCTGCCTGCTGATTGGAGAATGAGCGCGAATAGAAAGCCGGCCAACATCCAGTATGCCGGCGCAAGTATTAGAAAGAACCGGAACGAATAACTAGGTGCATAAAGAAGCGTCACAAGAATCGTAAGGAAGATCGCCAACAAGACAATGCTGATCACGAAAGTGGTGTCACCGACTTCTGGCGGAAATCCGTCTCTGCCTTTGGCCTGTCTCAACAAGTTAGTGGCGGCGAAGGTGCCTGGTATTAAGAGAAGCAGGAAGATCACTTGCTCGGCCAATACTGCTGCCAGCCTGACTATCCCCACTATTGTGTGATGAACTAAGAACGAGAAGTCGGCACTGAACCATGTGTCTTGGACATCGGCAATAACTTGTGGCGCTTGCCAACTCACGTAGGCCAGCAGGGGAATCAGGATCACAAGCCCTGCCAGAGCCAGCACAGTCCGCTGCGTCCAGTTGCGGGACGACAGGATCAGGCAGGCGACAACCGCCCCAGTGATCGTGATCAGATAGTAGTGGCTGAGGCCCGCCACGATGCCCAGTATCACTAGGGCCAGGATTGGGATAGCAGGCATCCCACCGCTGCGCAGGCGTGGCCTGATATGCAGGGAGGCCCCGAGGAGCAATACGATCAGGAACCAGCCGAGCGCGTAGGACCGCCCCTCGTTTGCATAGATGAAGAAGACCAGCGATGTGGCGGCAAAGACCATCGTAAAGAGGCGTGCGGGATTGCTGACCCAAGGCGGCATCATGCTCGGCAGTGCAAGCAGGGTCAGCACCACAAACACCCATGAGATACCGCGCGCAACAAGCCCGATGTCCAGTCCGCTGATGCGACCGGCGGCCCAGACAAGCAGATAGTAGCCCGGCGGATGCACATCCTCTGCGGCGCGGCTCAGGAATGTGGAAAAATCGGTATTGGAGGGGTCGGCGAAATAGGCAGTGAAGAGCTCGTCCAGCCAGAGGCTATTGACGTTCAAAGTCGCCAGCGCCGTTGACGCCGCTAATATGACCAATCCAAGCCAGAGCCACCGGAAACCTTGCGGAAGCTGTGGCTCTGTTGGTCTGTTCTGGTCGTCCATCCTACGCGTTCAGCGGCTGCCCGACGCTATCGCGTCGGAACCGGCACTTCACCGCGGTAATCATAGAAGCCCCGCTTGGTTTTGCGGCCAAGCCACCCCGCCTCGACGTATTTCGTCAGCAGCGGGCAGGGGCGGTATTTGGTGTCTGCCAGACCGTCGTGCAGGACGTTCATGATCGCAAGGCAGGTGTCCAGACCGATAAAGTCCGCCAGTTCCAGCGGCCCCATCGGGTGGTTGGCGCCCAGTTTCAGGGATGTGTCGATGGACTGCACGGAGCCGACGCCTTCGTAAAGCGTATAGATCGCCTCGTTGATCATCGGCATCAGGATGCGGTTGACGATGAAGGCGGGGAAATCCTCGGCAGTGGCAGAGGTCTTCCCCAGCCGTTCGACCACGTTGTAACAGGCCTGGAAGGTTTCCTCGTCGGTGGCGATGCCGCGGATCAGCTCGACCAGCTGCATGATCGGGACGGGGTTCATGAAGTGGAAGCCCATGAACTTTTCCGGCCGGTCGGTGCGCGAGGCCAGCCGCGTGATCGAGATCGACGAAGTGTTCGAGGTCAGGATCGTGTTCGGCTTCAGGTGCGGCACAAGGTCTTCGAAGATCGCGGTCTTGATCGTCTCACGCTCGGTTGCGGCCTCGATGATCAGGTCGGTCTTGCCCAGATCGGTCAGGGTCTTGGTCGAGCCGATGCGGCGCAGCGCCTCGCTCTTGTCGGCTTCGGTGATCAGGCCCTTGCTGACCTGACGCTCCATATTGCGGTCGATCAGGGCGATAGCGGCCTGCAGCGCGTCCTCGCTGATGTCGTTGAGAAGAACCTCGTAACCGGCCAGAGCAAAGACATGGGCAATGCCATTGCCCATCTGCCCCGCGCCAACGATGCCTACGGATTGAATTTCCATGCGAACGTTCCCTCGTGATCTGCTGCACCATAGGCCCGTGCGGGGGCAGGCATCAAGGCGGATCAGCCGCAAAAGCGAGGGACAAAGCCGCGCATTAGGAAATTGTCAAAACTCCTTTGCGATGCTCCGCCACGCCCGGAGTGCTGATTGGAACGCAGATGAAACAGGAAACCGTCGAAACAGAGGCATTGTCGTATTCCCCATGCCGCTATGGCGACTCGCGCATGCTGTTCCGCGGGCCGCGCAAGCGTCTGGACCAGCCCTATCTGGCCTTTCTGGGCAGCACGGCCACCTATGGCAAATTCATCAAGACACCCTTTCCTGCGCTGGTGTAGAAGGCGATGCGCCAGCCATGCGTGAACCTTGGCCGCGTGAACGGGGGGATTGATGCCTTTCTAGGGGATCCTGTCGTGCTGGATATCTGCCGTGGCGCCGATATGACGGTGGTGCAGGTCATGGGGGCCCATGCGTTGTCGAACCGGTTCTGCTCGGTGCACCCGCGACGCAATGATCGGTTTCTGGGTGCCTCGACGGTGCTGCAGGCGATCTACCATGACGTCGATTTTTCGGAGTGTACGTTCACGCGACATATGCTCGAGACGTTGCACAATACCTCGCTCGACCGGTTCGAAACCGTGGTCAAGGAATTGCGCGAGGCATGGATCGCCCGCATGCGCACCTTGCTGACGGCGATCG
>CAXQAV010000335.1:0-5665 GCA_964221795.1 Luminiphilus sp.
GTGCCTTCGGCAATATCGAAAAGCACAACATCGCCGAGCTCTTTGACCGCTGCGAGGTGCGCAAGCGTGCCGCCGATTTGTCCGGCGCCGATAAGGGCAATCTTGGGTCTGGCCATGAAACAGGTCCTTTGGTGGTTTTGATCTCGCCGGACCTCGTAAGGTGTTGCAGGTCTTTTCGCAAGAGTGCTGCGCTGCAGCAGCCCTGCGACGCAGAGTGGTCAAACCATACGGGACGGGCTAACGGTGGCACATACAACGCTTTTCGGAGATGACGGGCGATGCAATTCGGTTGGGAGTTTTTCGCGCTCGGCATTCCGGCAATCATTTTTGGCGGGATTTCCAAGGGCGGCTTTGGCTCGGGCGCGGCCTTTGTTGCCGGTGCGATTCTGGCACTTGTTGTTCCGCCGGGTGCGGCGCTGGGCATCGTCCTGCCGCTTTTTATGTTGGTCGATCATGTGACGCTGAAGCCCTATTGGGGCAAGTGGCACTGGCCCTCGGCCAAGGGGTTGATGATCGGAGCTGTCCCGGGGTGCATCATTGCGGGCTGGCTATACACCTCCGTTGACGGTGACGTGTTCCGGCTGATCATCGGGGTGATTTGTCTGGGCTTCGTCGCGTTCCAATTGTCGCGCAGCCTTGGCTGGCTGACCGTGCCTGTCATGCCGTTTTATGCGCCTTGGGCGTGGCTGGCTGGTCTGGTCAGCGGCTTTGCCAGCTTTGTCAGCCACGCGGGCGGCCCGCCTTCTGCGGTGTTCCTGCTTTCGCAGGGGCTGAGCAAGACCGCTTTTCAGGCGACAACTGTTGTCGTTTTCTGGGCGGTCAACTGGATGAAGGCGGTGCCCTATGCATTCTTGGGTATCTTCACATGGGATACGATCACGGCAAGCGTGCTGCTGGCGCCCTTTGCACTGCTCGGCGCATGGATCGGCGTCAAGGCGCACCGGTTTGTGCCGGAGCGCCTGTTCTTTGCGATCACCTATGTGCTGCTGACGCTGACGGGCATCCGGCTGATCTGGGTCGCGATCTAGGCCGGATCACCGGGCGCGGGCAGTGGATCATTGGTCGCCTGATAGGCCTGACCCGCGGCGGCACGGCAGGTCGGTCCCCCGGGCCGTGTGACGGTGATCGTCCAGCTGCCGGTTTCGAGCGAGGCAAAAACCTCGACCACGGTGTTGTCATGGGCCAGCCCGATGGACTGCCGCGTTTCCCCATAGTGCTGGGCAAGGTTCGCAACCACGGTTGCATGATCGGCGCACTGGGCGGCATGCCCCTGCTGGGCCGCCAGTAGCAGCACCCCGAACCCCATCGACATCATCATAAGACGTTTCATTGTTATTCCTTCCGACTGAGACTGCGTCTGGAACCACGTTCAAAGGTCGTCGACGCCAAGGCCCTCAGTCTCGGAAAACCGTCCGCGAAAATGGTTAACGCACCGTAACGATGGCTTTCGCTGCAACGCGGCAAATTCAGGGTTGAATTATTCGGAAATTTCTGGCCTGTTCCGCGCAACAATATTGCGAGGATGATTCAATGCACGACCGCCCCTACCGCTCTGCCCTTTATATTCCGGGCTCAAAGGATCGCGCGTTGGACAAGGCGCGGGGGCTGCCTGTCGACGTGATCCTCTTCGATCTGGAGGATGCGGTCTCGCCCGATGCCAAAGTGGCAGCGCGGGATACGCTGTATGCGGCTTTGGCCGAAGGCGGCTATGGCAGCCGCAAGAAGATCGTGCGGATCAACGGGCTGGATACGGAATGGGGCAAAGCGGATGCGGCGGCTGTTGCGGCGATGGATTGTGACGCGATCCTCTTGCCCAAGGTCAACGGCCCCGAAGATGTGGATGCGTTGGCGGCACTCGTGCCCGATCTGCCGATCTGGGCAATGATGGAAACCCCGCGCGGCATCCTGAACGCGGCTGCGATTGCGGATCATCCGCGGATCGAGGGGTTCGTGCTGGGGACGAATGACCTTGCCAAGGATCTGAACTCGCGCAGCCGTGCGGCGCTGATGATGGCGCTCCAGCATTCCCTGCTCGCGGCAAAGGCTGCAGGGATTGTGGCACTTGATGGTGTCTATAATGCCTTCAAGGACGAAGACGGGTTGCGGGCCGAATGTGCCGAGGGGCGCGATATGGGCTTTGACGGCAAGACGCTGATCCACCCCGCACAGGTGGCGATTGCGAACGCCGCCTTTGGCCCGACCGAAACAGAGATCGACCTTGCCCGCCGCCAGATCGCCGCCTTTGAAGAAGCCGAAGCACAGGGGCAGGGGGTTGCCGTCGTGGATGGCCGGATCGTTGAGAACTTGCATATCGTCACCGCGCGGGCAACTTTGGCGAAAGCTGAAGCAATTGCCGCATTGGAGTCGGAATGACACTTCTCATCCTCGGGGTCGCGCTATGGTCCGTGGCCCATTTGTTCAAACGTCTGGCACCCGGACCACGCGCCGCTTTGGGCGGAGTAGGCTACCCCGTGATGGCCGTTGCCTTGATAACCAGCGTCGTCCTGATGGTCGTCGGTTATCGCGCCGCTGAGGGCACTGTCTATTGGGGCCGTGATCCGATGTGGGTCGGCATTAATAACCTGCTGATGGTGGTCGCCTTCTATTTCTATGCGGCCAGTGCCGCGAAGGGGCAGAAAATCTGGCTCGGTACCAAGGTCCGCCACCCTCAGCTGACCGGTTTCTCGATCTGGGCGGTGGCGCATCTTCTGGTGAACGGTGATACACCGTCCCTGATCCTATTCGGCGGCCTCTTGGTCTGGGCGATTGCCGAAATGTTGATCATTAACGCGCAGGAAGGACCGTGGCAGCGGCCAGAGCGCGCGCCAGCCAAGAAAGAGGTTGTCGCGATTGTTGTGACCATCGTTGTGGTGATCGTCGTGATGGGCATCCACTACGCCCTTGGCGTGACACCTTGGGGATAAGATGCCGAAAATTTACAGACTACTGACCGAAGACGATACTTCTGCCTTTTGCCACAAGGTCTCGCTCGCCCTGTCCAAAGGGTGGGAGCTTTATGGTGACCCGACCTATGCCTTTGACCACGCCAACGGCGTCATGCGCTGTGGGCAGGCTGTCACCAAAGAGATCGACACGCCCTATTCACCGGACATGAAGCTGGGACAGCAATGACCAAGACAAACGCAGGCCGCTTTTTCGAGGATTACCGCGTAGGTGACGTCATCACCCATGCGGTGCCGCGCACCATATCGGGCGGAGAGCGGGCGATGTACCACGCGCTTTATCCGGCACGCGGTGCGCTCTATTCCTCGGATGAATTCGCGCGTGTCTGCGGTTTGGAGGCCTCTCCCGTCGATGATCTGATCACCTTCCATACGGTGTTCGGCAAGACCGTGCCCGATGTCTCTCTGAACGCTGTGGCGAACCTTGGCTATGCCGAAGGGCGCTGGCTGAAACCGGTCTATCCGGGTGACACGCTGAACTCCCAGTCCGAGGTGATCGGGGTCAAGGAGAACTCGAACGGCAAGTCGGGCGTTGTCTGGGTGCGGACCACAGGGTGCAACCAGTATGACGAAGAGGTCCTGTCCTATGTGCGCTGGGTCATGGTCCGCAAGCGGGGGGCAGGTGACGCGCCCGAGGCGGTGATCCCCGAACTGGCCAAATCCGTGGCCACCAGCGATCTGGTCGTGCCCGAGGGCCTGAGCTTTGCCCAATATGACACGATGCTTGCAGGCGAGCCGCATCGCTTGGGTGACTATCAGGTGGGCGAGATCATCGACCACGTCGATGGTGTGACTATCGAGGAAGCCGAGCATATGCTGGCGACGCGCCTCTGGCAGAACACCGCCAAGGTGCATTTCGATGCGACCAACCGTGCCGACGGCAAGCGCCTGATCTACGGCGGGCATGTGATCAGCCTTGCGCGTGCCCTGTCCTTCAACGGTCTGGCCAATGCGCAGATGATCGTGGCGCTGAATGCGGGCGCCCATGCGAACCCCTGTTTTGCGGGGGATACTGTTCGTGCGTGGTCCGAGGTTCTGGACGTGGCCGAGACCAAAGCACCGGATGTCGGGGCCATTCGTTTGCGGCTGGTCGCGACCAAGGGCGAGGCAGGCGCTTTGCGCGGCGAGGACGGAAAATACCTGCCCGATGTGCTGCTTGATCTGGACTATTGGGCGTTAATGCCGGTTTGAGATTCATACACGCGATACGTGATCACAAAAAAATTTTGTGTGATCACAAATGCGAAAAAACTGCTATTTGGCGTCACTTTTTCACATGTTAGCGCCGTAGGTCCGCGTGACTCTGCCGGACAAATGGTGCAAAACAGCACCCAAGGCGCCGTCTTGCCGGATGGCACATGCCAACGAAGGGAACAGTTATGGCTGACGTGAACCGGGGCAATCGCCCGCTTTCACCCCATTTGACGATTTATCGTCCGCAATGGACCTCAATGACCTCAATCCTTGTCCGCATCACCGGTAACGCGCTGATCGTCGCGGGGCTGATGATCGTCTGGTGGTTTGTTGCCGCCGCGACAGGGCCCGAGGCCTTTGCCGTCGCCAACGGGTTTATCACCAGCTGGTTCGGCGATCTGGTGATGACACTGTCGGTGCTGGGGCTCTGGTATCACCTGCTCGGTGGTCTGCGTCACCTCGTGTGGGACAGTGGCCGGATGCTCGACGTCGAAAAGTCGGAACTGGCCGGTCAGATGATGATCGTTCTTTCCGTTCTTCTGACGATCTTCACGATCATTGTTGTGTAAGGGAGCGTGACGATGGCTTTTCTGACTGACCGCAAACGCGCCGTAGGCATGGGTTCCGCCAAGACCGGAACCGAGCACCAGTGGCAGATGATGGTATCCTCCGTGGCGCTGCTGATCCTTGTGCCGCTCTTCATCTTTACCTTTGGCCCGATCTATGGCTCCTCCTATGTGGAAGTCATCGCCTACTACCAGCGTCCCTTCCCCGCAGTGGTTGCGATCCTGACCATGCTTGTGGGCTGGTTCCACTTCCGTGGAGGTGTGCAGGTGCTGATCGAGGACTATGTCCACGGTCTGGCACGCAAGTTGGCGATCATCGCCATGATCTGTGTTTCCTATGCGGCGGCTGCTTTTGCGGTTTTCGCAATTGTCCGCATCGCGCTCTAATTCCCAAAAGGCTTATCCGATGGCTGCTTACGAATACGAAACCCATACCTATGACGCGATCGTGGTCGGTGCCGGTGGTGCTGGCCTGCGGGCGACACTGGGTCTGGCCGAACAGGGCCTGCGCACGGCCTGTATCACCAAGGTTTTCCCGACACGCTCGCATACGGTGGCTGCACAGGGTGGCATCGCGGCCAGCCTTGGCAACATGGGCCCTGATAGCTGGCAGTGGCATATGTATGACACGGTCAAAGGCTCCGACTGGCTGGGCGACACCGACGCGATGGAATACCTTGCCCGCGAAGCGCCCAAGGCGGTTTACGAGCTTGAGCACTACGGCGTGCCGTTCTCGCGTACCGAGGAAGGCAAGATCTATCAGCGCCCGTTCGGCGGCCACACCACCGAGTTCGGCGAAGGCCCCGCTGTGCAGCGCACCTGTGCCGCTGCTGACCGGACCGGCCACGCCATCCTGCACACGCTGTATGGCCAGTCGCTGAAGAACAACGCCGAGTTCTACATCGAGTATTTCGCCATCGACCTGATCATGTCCGAGGATGG
>CAXQAV010000336.1:0-22707 GCA_964221795.1 Luminiphilus sp.
CACATGCAGGCCCACTCTTTCCCTACACGACGCTCTTCCGATCTGCGGAATGCTTACTGGTCAGACATACAAGAATGGTGCGCAGGGTCATGGTGGGTTCTCCAATGCTGTTGCGGCGCCCCGCGCGAGGCCGGGCACCGGTCTGGTTACTTGGCCTTGATCGCGATCTTGCGATTGGGTTTCTTGGCCTCTTCGGGTTTGGGGATTGTCACTTTCAGCACCCCGTCGGCGAAATGGCCGTCGATGGCATCCTCCGCGGGGGTAAAGCCCAGCGGGATCTGACGATGGAAGCTGCCATAGCTCCGCTCGGTCATACGGTAGTTCTTGTCTTCCTCGGAGCGCTCGTCGGACTTCTCGCCCTTGATGATCAGAACATCGCCGTTCAGCGACACATCGAGATCATCGGCATCAACACCGGGGATATCTGCCGTGACTTCAATGGCATCCTCGGTTTCGGCCATGTCGATGGCGGGCAGGATGCTGTTGCCTAAACCAAGACGCGGCAGCGCGCTGGCCACGGGCGGATAGCCTCGGAACCGGTCGAAGAGCTGCTCCATCTCATGTTGAAGCTGTTCAAAGAAGGGCTGTGATTCAGGCTCTTTTGCGGGGGCAGGGGGGAGGTTTGGTTGCATATCAAGTCTCCGTTTTCGTATCCGGCGCCTGAAAGCGCCTGCCTATATGTCTAGCGCGCAAAGGCAGGTGGGGTTTTGACATTGCTCAATCCCGATGCCGCCGAATGCCCTACCCATGATCGCGAATTGGGAACCGCGAAAAGGACATTGCGATGCGACATATTCTGAAAGTGGCCCTCACCAGCCTGGCCCTGGCCGGACCGGTGCTGGCCGAAGAGGCAACCCGCGTGCATGGCGGCGATACCTACAGCGCAGGTGAGGCGGTGACGGAGACCCTGTCGGCCACTGGTGACGTCTTCGCCGCAGGCAGCGTGATCACCACCTCTGGCAGCGCCAGCGGCGATATTCACGCCGCCGGTTATGACATTAACATCAGCACGAACACCGGGGGCAATCTCTATGCGGCCGGCAGCTCCGTGACGATCAGCGCGCCCGTGGGCGAGGATATCACCGCCGCCGGCTTCAGCGTGCGCAGCACCGCCACAGCCCCCGTAGAGGGCAATCTGCGCTTCTTTGGCCGCAGCCTGACGATTGAAGGCCCGATCAACGGGGCGCTGACGGCTTTTGGAGGGACGGTCCATCTGAATGCGCCTGTATCCGGGGACGCGTGGATTGTGGCAGAGACGGTTACCTTCGGCCCCGACGCGCGGATCGACGGGACGCTGATACTTTCCACCGAGGATAGCACTTCCGTTCCTGAGCGGGTGATCCCGGCTGCCCGGATAACGGTTGAGAAATGGGACACCTTCGAGGTGCTCCGCGAGATCGACCGCAGCTGGGACGCCGTTGACATGCCGATGATGCCGGTCTGGTTGTCCATGTTCTCGGCATTTCTGATCTCGGCGGTCTTCCTTCTGGTGCTGGCCGCAATCTTCCTGACATTCGCCGGAACCCGCGTTGAAAAGATGCGCCGCCGGGTAACGCGCCAACCCTTGCAAACCTTCTTGCTGGGGGTCATCGGCCTGTCGGCCCTGTTTGGCATGGTGCCGGTCACGTTGCTGACCATCGTGGGCATTCCCTTTGTGCCCTTTGCGCTGCTTGCAATCATCGTGGTCTGGACTTTGGGCTACTTGCTGGCCGCCTATGCCGTGGCGCGGCGTGTGCTGGTGGCATTTGATGGCAACGAGGACCCATCCATGCTGATGAAGCTGGCCTCGGTCGCTCTGGCGATCTGCGTGGTTGCCATCCTCAACTTCATCCCCTTCGTGGGCTGGGTTGTGAATTACACACTGGTTCTGCTGGGTGTTGGCGGCATGACGGCTGGTCTCTTGTCGATCTGGGTTCCTGACCCTGATCCGGCAGTAGAGCTGGATATGCGGACCCCGACCGACGACTAGGCGCAAAGAGCCGGGGATAGTCTGTCCCCGGCTCATCGCACAGTCGGAAGCAGCAGACAGGAGCCGCCCGCCAGACCGCAGAGGCAAAGCAAGGCAAAGGCTTCGATAATGAGTGAGGCAGATGCACAAACCGCCAGAAGGGCAGACAGCCCCAACGCGCGCGGCATTGGGGAAGCTGGCTTAGTCGTCGTCGCCTTCCGGAATGGCGCGCAGGGCCATCGGTTTGAGGATGATCACAGTGTTCACATGATCAATCGCGATGATCTGGGCTTTGCGCAGCTGGGTGAAGGTTCGGCTGACCGTTTCGGTGGTCAGACCCAGAAAATCGGCGATATCGGCGCGCGTCATCGGCAAGGTAACCTGATCGTAATCACCCAAAGGTTCGCCGACGCGGTCGGTGAGGACGCGCAGGAAAGACGCCAGCTTCTCTACCGAGGATTTTCGCCCCAGCATCATGAAGTGATCCTGCATGCCGCTGATCTCGCGCAAGGCAGCCTGAAGCAGCCGCTGATGCAGCGCGGGATCGCCCTTGGCTGATTCCAGATGATCGCGGCGATGCACAACAAGTGTGCTGGGCACCAGAGGGCCGCAATCGGTGTGGTAGTGCCCATCACTGGGGAACCCTACAGTGTCTCCGGGATAGCCGAAGGCGATAACCTGCCGACGTCCGTCCTCCATAACTCGCGTTAGGCGCAGCACGCCGCTGGCCACCTCAAATATGCGATCTGCCGGATCGCCTTCCAGAAACAGATGCTTGCCCGGCTTGATCGTAACCGTTCTTTGCCTGACGATATTGGGCTTTGAGGGCTTGATTTTTCGGGCGAGCGGGGCGGGCATGGTGGCGGTGACATACATGGCAGCGTCCTTTCAAAAGAGCAAAAGAAAGCTGGGCCCTGGTTGTATCGGGAGCACCGCATACTCTGTATCCGATTGTATCAATTTGTATCGAGCCGTGGATTGGGCTACTATGCGAGCATAAATTACCGATGTGCCGGGTTCATATTGGTGGGGACCTTTTCGTGAAAAGCGCCGATATCCTGATCGTCGATGACGACCCTAAAATCCGCGCCGTGCTGCGGCGTTGCTTTGAGGGCGAAGGCGCTTCTGTGTGCGAGGCTGGCGACAAAGCCACCACGCTTTCGTCTGTCGCAAAACACCCTTTTGACCTGATCACGCTTGATCTGGACCTTGGCGCAGACGACGGTTTCGACGTCGCGCGGACGATCCGCAAGACCTCTGCCACGCCAATAATCATGGTGACCGGCAAAGACGACGTGATAGACCGCGTTGTTGGGCTGGAGATTGGCGCTGATGATTACATAAGCAAGCCGTTTCACCTGCGCGAGGTCGTGGCGCGGGTCAAATCGGTCCTGCGCCGCACCCGCCACCCCGTGGCTCAGCCAACACTGGCGGAAGGCAGCACCGCCATGCGCTTCGACGACATGACCGCGGTGATCGAAGAAATGACGCTCTATGGCCGCGATGGCGCCTTGGTTGATCTGACCAGCGGGGAATTCACACTGCTCTCGGTGTTTCTGGCCCGCCCCAAGCGCGTGTTGTCGCGCGAACAGCTGATGGATTTGGTCGGGGGTCACAGCTACGCCCCACTGGACCGCACCATCGACAACCAGATTGCCCGATTGCGCAAGAAGATCGAACGTAACCCGGCCGCACCCCGGCTGATTTCCACGATCAGGGGAATTGGGTATTCTTTTACCTGCGATGTGACGATCAGCGCCGATCAGCCTTCATCAAACAAGGCGGAAAGCGCTTTGGCCAGGTCAGACTGACGGTAGGGCTTGCGCAGAACCTGATGGGCGATGTCTTCGTTCTGATGGGTGAGGATATCTGCGGCATAGCCTGAGGTTAGCAGGATGCGCTTGTCCGGGTAGGTGGCCACGATGTGGCGCGCCAGAGCCAGACCATCCAGTTCTCCCGGCATCACCAGATCGGTAAACACCGCATCGATTGCGGCCGGGTCCTCTTGCAGCAACGCGGCCGCCTCATCGCCCTTCGCGGCGACCCGCACGCCATAGCCAAGCTCCTTGAGCCGTGCGGCTGTCAGTTTGCGCAGGTTGGGGTTGTCCTCGACAACCAGCACCATCTTTTCGCGCGCCGCGCGGCGTGCTGCAGCGGCCTCGACAACACGCATTGTAGGTGGCTCCCCCTGCAAGACCGGAAAATAGAGCGCGATCGTCGTGCCCAACCCAATTTCGCTGTAAACGGTAACATGCCCCCCACATTGGCGCACAAAGCCATAAACCATTGCCATACCGAGCCCGGTTCCACGGCCAGGGGGCTTGGTGGTAAAGAACGGCTCAAACACGTGTTTTTGCGTGTCTGGGCCCATGCCCTGGCCGGTATCGGTTACCGACACGCGCACATAGGCGCCCTGCGCCACGTCCAGTTCCTGCGCGATGCACTCATCATCGATCACCACTTCCTCGGACCGGATCACCAACTTGCCTCCTTCAGGCATTGCGTCGCGTGCATTCAGCGCGACGTTGATCAGCGCCGATTGCATCTGGGTGCTGTCGCCACGCACGGGCGGGATGGCCTCGCTTAGGTCTTCGGTGATCTCATAATGCGCATCGAATGTGCGCCGTATGAGGGCCATGGCAGACTGGCAGGCCGCATTAACATCAATGGGGTCGAAATGCGTTGGCGCAACACGGCCAAAGGCGCTGAGCCCGGCTGTCAGCTCCGCCCCCAGCTCCGCCGCTTCCAGCGCGTCTGAAACCATTTCCAGCCCTTCACGATCCGTGATCCGGCTTTCCAGCAGTTCCAGATTGCCAATCACCACCGACAGGATGTTGTTGAAATCATGGCCGATGCCACTGGTCATCTGGCCGATAGCATCCAGCCGCGCCGAACGGGCCAACGCATCCTCTGCCGCAACCCGGCGGCTGATGTCATGCATGATGGCGACGAAATGCGCCTGCCCGCCATACTCTGCCGTGCCAATCGACAGCTGCAGAGGAAAAGTTTGCCCATTTTGGCGCAACCCTTCGACAGTGCGGCCAATGCCGATGATCCGCGCCTCACCAGTGGTGATATAGCTTTGCATGAACCCGTCATGCCGGGCTGCCAACGCCTCTGGCATCAGCATGCTGACGTTTTTGCCAATCAGCCCGCTTGGCGCATACCCAAACAGCGTGCCCGCCGCAGGATTGGCCCGCGTGATCGTCCCTTGCGCGTCGCTGAGCAGCACTGCGTCGGGGATTGCGTCCAGCAAAGCCCCAAGCAAGAGCCCGTCGAGGTCCTGATCCATCATCGTATGTGCCACCATCTGCCCATTTGTTGTTTCAAACTGACGCCGACCATTGAGAAAAATCAACCGTTGTCGCATGGCGCGCGCCATTGTGGGTCTGAAACCCTCAGGAGCAGCACTATGAAACCGATCACGACATGGATTGTACTTGCTGATGCTCAGACAGTGCGCATCGCCATCAATGATGGCGTCGGCAAAGGCATCTACGGGCGCGGCACCGAGGGCCTTGAGGCCCCGGCGATCACTGAGCTTGCAGATGCACCGGGGATGACACATGCGGCGGTTGGACCCAATCGCGGCAGCATCTCGGATCCGGATCTGAAAGGGCAGGCGGCCCGCGCCTTTGCCGGGGACATCGTTGATTATCTTGAGGGGGCCCTGCGCGAGGGCGACTTTGATCGGCTGATCCTGATCGCCCCTGCGGCCATGCTCGGGCATCTGCGGCAGGCGTTAACGCCAGAGCTGCGCAAAGCACTCTATGCCGATATCTCCAAAGACCTGACCCACGTGCCACTGGATGAATTGACCGGGCATTTGCAGGATGTTCTGGTGGTTTAAGGCGCGCTGATCCGAGGCTTCTGACGCGCTTGCTTTCAGCCAAAGGGGCTTTCGTTGCTCTGATCCCTGCGCGTGTTCAGGCACCGTTGGCGCGTTTGCTCACAAGCACCATCTTTACAAGTTCAGGCACAATGATCAGCGGCAGGGTGAACAGCCCGATCATCTGCCATTCCGCAAGGCTCAGCCCTGTCGTTTGCAATAGTGTTTGCAAGGGCGCCCAATAGACCGCGGCAACCTGCGCGCCCAAGGTTGCTGCCAGAGCCAGCAGGAGGAACCGATTGCTGGCCCAGCCAATCGCGCTGCAGGGTGATCGCAATGACCGGAACGCAAAGACGCTGAACTTTTCAAAAACGACCATCGCCGTGAAGGCCGCTGTTCGGGCGAGCGTTTCGTCTGTTGGCAGCAAGGTCCAGAAAATCCACAGGCTCGACAGGCCGGTATAGGTCCCGAAGATCGCAATCAGCAAAACCCCCGACCAGCCAAGGATCGGCGCGTTCATGGGGCGGGGCGGGTCCTGCATCTGGCCCTTTTCGGGCTTCTCCAGCCCCAGGGCGACCGCGGTCAGCCCATCGGTGATCAGGTTCATCCACAGGATTTGCGTGGCAAGAAAGATCAGCGGGCCGCCGATAATGATATTCACCACCAGCGCGATCACCTCGCCTGCATTCGACGACAGCAGATAGCGAACGAATTTGCGCAGGTTGTCGAATTGCCGCCGCCCTTCACGGATGGCCGCGATAATGGTGGCGAAGTTATCGTCGAGTAGCACCAGATCAGAGGCATCCTTGGCCACATCTGTGCCCTTGATCCCCATCGCAATGCCAATGTCGGCCTGTTCCAGGGCTGGCGCGTCATTCACCCCGTCACCCGTCATCGCTACGATCTGACCCGCGCCCTGCAGCAGCGCGACGATCCGCATCTTGTCGGCAGGCTCCGCCCGCGCAATCAGCATGTCCTGATCCAACGCATCGGTCAGCTCGGTGTCTGACAGGGCGGAGAGCGTTTCATGGGTCATCACCGCTTGCGGGGTCAGCCCGATGCTTTTGGCAATCGCCCGGGCTGTTACCGGGCTATCGCCTGTGATCATGATGATCCGGGTGCCCGCCGCATGGGCAAGCGCCACGGCGGCCGGAACCTCGGGGCGGGGCGGATCGATGATGCCGACGAGACCAAGGAAGGTCAGCGCGCCTTCATGCAAGGTGCCATCGGGGCTGGGGCCTGCGGCCAACGCAATCACCCGGTGCCCATTGGCGGCCATGTCTGTGTAGGCGGTCTCGATCTGCGTGCGGGTGTCGTCCGTCATGGCGACCGGGCCACGCGGGCCCATGATGGTTGTGCAAAGATCGCGCACCCGCTCAGGCGCGCCCTTGGTCAGCACCTTGATACCATCTGGCGTCTTGCGCAGGATGCTCATCCGCTTTCGGTCGCTGCTAAAGGGCAATTCGCCCAGAATATCCGCCGGCAATGGCAAGGCGGCCCAGCCTTTGTAGGCGAGGGTGAGCAGAGCCCCTTCGGTTGGGCTGCCGATCATCGTCCATTCGCCGGCCTCGTGGCGCAAGGTGGCGTGGGTGCAGCCTGCGCAAACCTCCAGCACTGCGGCCAGGACCGGATCGTTCGAGGCCCGCCGCTTCTCCCCGTCCTGTGCGATGCTGCCCGATGGGTCATAACCCGCGCCAGTAACCTGATAGGTGCCTTGCGGTGTCCAGATCGCTGTTGCGGTCATCTTGTTTTCGGTCAGCGTGCCGGTTTTATCGGTGCAAATAACCGACGCGGCACCCAGGGTCTCTACCGCCTGCAATCGCCGTGTCAGCGCGTTTTGGCGGACCAGGGCCGCAGCGCCGAGGGCAATGGTTATCGTGACCACCGCCGGCAGCCCCTCTGGCACCATGGCAACGGCAAGCGAGATGCCGGTCATGAACATCTCTGTCATCGGGCGTCCGCTCCAGACGCCCAAACCCATGATCGCGGCGGCGATCAGCAGGGCAACAATGCCCAACTGCCTGGCCAGCTGCCCCAACTGCCGCTGCAAATGCGTCTGGCGCTGCTCAATCGACCCGGTGAGCACGGCGATCTGGCCAAAGCGGGTGTTGGTTCCGATCGCCGTGACCCGACCCATCCCGCGCCCCTCGACCACGTTGGTGCCGGTAAAAAGCGCCGCATCCGCGCCATCCTTGGCCACCGGCATGGATTCGCCCGTGAGTGCGCTTTCATCGGCAAAGAGCGCGGTTTGCTCAATCACCTCGGCATCGGCTGGAACGCGATCACCGGCCGCAACGATGATCAGATCACCGGGCACCAGTTCACGCGCGGGGATAATCATCTGGCGGCCATCGCGCAGGACTGTGGCCTGCGGGGACATCATGTTGCGCAGGGCGTGCAGGGCGTTTTCGGCCCGCCATTCCTGCACGAAACCAAGCGCGCCATTCAGCAAGATCACAACGGCAATCGCGATCGTATCAATCCGCTCTCCGGCCACAAAGGCGATCCCGGCGGCGATGATCAGGATGATCACCAGCACATTGGTGAACTGGCGCAGCAGGATGCGCAACGGCGACGGGCCGGCCACCTGCGGTAGCTCGTTCCAGCCGTAAGTGTCATGCAGGGCCAGAGCACGTTGGCTGCTCAGGCCCGAGATCAGATCATCTGCCATATCCCTTTACTTCCACGATTTCAGCGGGGTTGGTGTTGATGGATGTCAAACGCGATGTCGCTTCACCTGCTAAAATCCGGCCGTCCACACCAGCGAGAGGGAGCCAGACATGGCCAAATCACCGAAAGAGACAGCCGCCATCCAAGACCCGGTCGCAACTGGCCGGGCCTTTCTTCAGCAAATCGAAGACGCAGGCCTTGGCCAGATGCAGGGGATGGGCACTGCATGGTTTGAGGCCATGGCCGATTTGAACAGCGAAGTCGTGAGTTTTGTGGCTGAACGCATCAAGGAAGACGTCAAGACCCAGCATGAATTGCTGCACTGCACGTCTGTTGAAGAGTTTCAGAAAGCGCAAACTGCGTTCCTGGAGAAAGCCTTCAAGCAATACACCGAAGAGACCGGGAAACTGGTCAAGATGGGGTTGGACATGATGCCCAACGGGATCAACGAAACCAAGAATACGCCGCTCTAGCCAATCAGATCGCGAGAATTAGCCCCAACAGACGCATCCCGGATCGCGCTCGCGACTGCAGCGGTCCGGGTTTCTGTCTCGGGCCGCTATTCTTTGACATAGGGCTTCCCGTCCGCCGCCGGAGCGCGTGCCCGCCCGATCAGCCCGGCCACAACGATGATGGTCAGGATGTAGGGAGCCATGGCGAGGAATTCCGACGGGATCGGCGTTTGCAGCAGTGCCAGCTTTTGTTGCATCGCATCCGCAAACCCGAAGACCAGCGCGGCCGCCAGCGCACCTGCGGGGTGCCAGCGCCCGAAGATCATTGCCGCCAGCCCGATAAAACCGCGCCCGCCGGTCATGCCTTCGTCAAACCGCCCGACAGATCCCAGTGTGAACCACGCGCCCCCGAACCCTGCCACCATTCCCGCCAGTGTCACGTTGATGTAACGCGTCCGATAAACGTTGATCCCCAGCGTGTCTGCCGCACGTGGATGCTCTCCCACGGCCCGGGCCCGCAGCCCGTAGCGCGTATGGAACAGGTAGTAAGTTGAAACGGCTACCATCACCAAAGCCCCGTAAACAAAGGCATTCTGATTAAACAGCATCGGCCCGATGACCGGAATATCGCCCAGAATGGGGATCTTGATGGATCGGAACACCGGCGCGTTGTTCAGATGCCTGTATTCGGCAAACACCTGGCTGCTGACATAGGAGGTCAGCCCCAGAACGAACAGGTTGATCACAACGCCCGCGATGATCTGATCCATCCGGTAGGTGACCACCAGGGCGGCCAGAATGAACCCAAAAAGCCCGCCAACGGCAACCGCAGCCGCCAGCCCGCCGAGGCCACCGGCCAAGGAGCCAACCAGCGCGCCGGTGAAGGCCCCGGCCAGCAACATTCCTTCAATTGCGATATTCACAACGGCCACGCGTTCCGAGAGCACGCCGGCCAGCGCGCCCAGGGCGATGGGAACAGCGCGCACCATGGTGGCCTGCAACATGCCTGTGAGCGAGAACGCCTTGCCCGCCGTGGCCCAGACCAGAAACGCGACCACCGCAAAGGCCAGGCCGATACCCAAAGACATCAGCGCCCACCGCGCACCGCCGCGCAGGAATTGCCGCGCGCCCAGAAACGCCAGGATCGTGGCGATAACATAGATGGCCGGGCCGGAGGGCACGACGAGCGGATCAATGATCCAGCGGTCTCGGGGTGTTGACAGGCGGAAAGTGGCATCTCCGTTGGCGTCAGGGGCCAGAAGCAAGGCAAACAGGATCGCCAGTCCGATCAGGATGACACCTGTTACGATGCTTTGGCGGTTGCTGCCGGGCGCGTGCGCCGTGCTCATCATGACGCACCCCCTTTCTTTCGGCGAAACCCCCATGGGAAGATCGCCCGCACCAGCAAAGGCGCTGCGATGAAAATGATGATCAGAGCCTGGATGATCCCGATGAGGTCGATCGACACTCCGGCATCCACCTGCATCTGCCGTCCGCCAGCTTCCAACGCGCCAAATAGCAGGCCCGCAATGACAACCCCCACAGGATGCGACCGGCCCAGCAGGGCCACCGCGATGGCATCAAACCCCAACCCTGCCGAGAATCCCGGCGTTGCCCGGCCGAGCACACCGAGCACCTGATTGGCCCCGGCCAACCCCGCGAGCGCACCCGCCGTGGCCATTGCGGCCACAATGTTGATGCCGGATTGCATGCCCGCAAACCGGGCGGCCTTGGGATTTTCACCGCTGGCGCGAAATTCGAACCCCAGTTTGCTGCGAAACAGCAGCCAGTAAACCAGCACGACCATGATCAGCACCAGAAAAACGCCCGCATGCACCCGCAAGTTCGGGTCGATCGCGGTCAGCAGGCGCGGCAGCTCCGCGGCATCCGGCACGGATTTGGATATAGGGTCCGCGCGGCCAGTTTGCTGGACGTATGGCAGGCTGAGAAAGTAGTCCAGCAGCCGGTAGGAGATCAGGTTGAGCATGATGGTTGAGATCACCTCATGCGCGCCCGTTGCCGCTCGCAAATATCCCGCGATGGACGCGTAGAGCGCGCCCGCCAGGCCCCCTGCAATAAGCGACAGGGGCAGCAACACAATGCTGGGCAGGTAGGAAAAGCTGAAGCCTGTGACCACTGCGGCGAGCCCGCCCATCACGATCTGCCCTTCCGCCCCGATGTTGAACAATCCCGCCCTGAACCCCAGTGCCAGCCCAAGCCCGGCAAGGATCAGGGGGGCGGCGGCCGTCAGGGTTTCGGACACCGCGTTGAGCGACCCCAGTGATCCCTCGAGCAGGGCCACATAAGACCGCCCGATGGTTGCAAGGTCGATGTTTGTGGCCAGCATCGTGGCAGCGCCGAGCAACAGCGCCATGATCACGGCAAAGAGCGGAACAACCACCAGATCTTCGAGCTCGGTTCGGCCGATGGCCTTGCCTTGCAGCAGGTTTTGCATTGTGCGTTCGGTCATACTCCGGCCCCCGCCATCGCAAGGCCGATCTGCGCCTTGTTGGCGTCATCGGCAGAAAACTCGGCCACAACCTGGCCTTTGAACATCACCAGAATGCGGTCTGACAGGGCGAGGATTTCGTCCAGTTCAGACGAAATCAGCAACACGCCATCGCCTTCATCGCGCGCCGCGATCAGCCGCTTGTGGATGTATTCGATTGATCCAACGTCCAGCCCGCGCGTCGGCTGTCCTGCGATCACGCATTTTGTGTCGCGGGCCAGTTCACGCGCGACCACCAGTTTTTGCTGGTTGCCCCCCGACAAATGCCCGGCCTGCGCAAAGACCGACGGTGTGCGAATGTCGAAATCCTGAACCCAGGCCGCGGATGTCTGATGCACCTTGTTCCAGTCGACCTGTGGTCCCTTGGAAAAGCGGGCATCGTAATAGCTGTCCAGCACCATGTTTTCGGCGACCGTGAAATTCGCGATCAGCCCGGCGGCCTGCCTGTCTTCAGGGATATGGGCGATGCCGATGCGATGGCGCGCGCGGGCCGATAGATGGGTGATGTCCTGCCCGTCAAAGGTGACGGTTCCCTCAGCGACAGAGCGTACCCCCGCCAAAGCTTCGATCAGGGCGGATTGCCCGTTGCCCTGCACCCCTGCGATGCCCACAACTTCGCCGCTGCGCACGGCCATGTTCAACCCCTGCACCGCCACATCGCCGCTATCGCGCAGGATGGTCAGGTTGCGGGTTTCCAATCGCACTGGCCCGGGGTTGAAAGGCTCTTTGGCCACTTCGAAGCTCACCGGGCGCCCGACCATCATCTCGGCCAGCTGCGGACGTGTCAGATCTCGCGGCAGGCCTTCGCCCACGATGCGCCCGCGCCGGATCACGCTGATCCGGTCGGCAATATCCAGAATTTCGTTCAATTTGTGGGTTATGAACACCAGCGCCTTGCCGGCGTCTCGCAGGGATTTCACGATCTGGAAGAAGTCATCCACCTCTTGCGGGGTCAGAACCGCGGTGGGCTCGTCGAGGATTAGCACGTCGGCTTCGCGGAACAGCACCTTGATGATCTCGACCCGCTGTTGCACCCCCACCGGCAGGGTTTCAATCAGGGCGTCGGGGTCAACCTGCAGGCCGTAGCGGTCGTTGATATCCCGCACCTGCGCGCGCGCGGCCTTCAGGTCAAGATGATCGAACCGACCCGTCGGCTCCACGCCCAGCACCACGTTTTCGGCCACGGTAAAGACCGGGATCAGCATGAAATGCTGGTGCACCATGCCAATCCCTGCGCGGATCGCGTCACCTGGCCCGTCAAAGGTGACGGGCGCGCCATCGATCAGAATTTCCCCCGCTGTGGGGCTGTAAAGCCCGCAGAGCACATTCATCAAGGTAGACTTGCCCGCCCCGTTTTCTCCCAGAAGGCCAAGGACTTCGCCTGCGCGGATCGTCAGGTTCACATCCTCGTTGGCCGTAACCGGGCCAAAGCGTTTGGTGATGCCGCGCAGGGAAATGTCCATCAGATTGCTCCAGGCGCCTATTGGCCGCCAACGGTTATGGAGCCGTCAATGATCGCCGCGCGGATGCTGGCCAGTTCCGCCTTGAGCGCATCTGGCACGGCGCTGTCGAGGTCATGGAAGGGAGCCAGATCAACACCGCCGTTTTCCAGCGCACCCACGATCAGCCCACCTTCGAAAGCGTCGTTCATGGCCATCTCAATCACTTGCCGAACGGTTGCATCCATCCGCTTGGTGATGGATGTCAGATACACATGGCCCTTTTCGGGGTCAGTCAGATACAAATCGGCGTCCACACCGATGATCATCAGCCGATCAGTGCCCACCTCGTCGGCCAGCGCCGCTGATCCAAGACCAACAGGACCCGCCACCGGCAGAACGATATCGGCGCCTTCGTCGTACAGGTTCTGCGCATAGGCCCGCCCGTCATCAAGAGACTCGAAATTGTTGGTAAACAGCCCCTCGCGGGTTCCGGTATCCCAGCCCAGCACCGTTACATCCGTGCCTTTCTGAGCGTTGTAATGGTCAACACCATAGACAAACCCATCCATGAAGATCGTCACCGGCGGGATATTGATGCCTCCAAAGGTGCCAAGAATTCCGGTGTTGGACATGCCAGCGGCCAGATATCCGGCCATGAACGCAGCTTCATCGGTTGAATAGACCTGACCAAGCACGTTGGGCAGCGGCGGGTCATAGGCAAAGTCCACGATGGAAAAGCGCTGTTCGGGGTTCGCCTCTGCCGCCGTCTTGGTGGCGTCGCCCAGCAGGAAGCCCACCGTGATGATCACATCACATTGTCCGCCAAGCAGCGAGTTGATGTTGGCCTCGTAGTCGGTCTCGGCCTGGCTTTCCAGAAAACGACCCTCGATACCAAAATCGGCAATCGCATCCTGCACGCCTTTCCAGGCGGTCTGGTTAAAGCTGTTGTCGTCGATACCTCCGGTGTCCGTCACCTGACAGGCCGTAAAGGCAGAGGCCGCAGTGGTCGTCACCAGCAGGGTGGCAAGTCCTGCGGCAAATCTGGTGAATGATGAAGTGAACATGATGCTTTCTCCTCAAAGGCAAACGTCCGATGCACGTATGCTAGCGGGCCATCGGGTTGGCAGATTGAGGAAAATCAATTCTATCGGTTGGAGGCAGGCAGGGCGCCAAGCGCGGCACTGCAGGCTTGTCCGAGCGATAGCCCGCCATCATTGGCGGGAAGCTGGCTGTGGTGCAGCACGGTTAACCCCGCTGCGCGCAGCCTGTCTGTCAATCCATGCAACAGCGTTCGGTTCTGCATGACACCGCCAGACAGGATGATGCGCCGGGTCCCGGCATCTGACGCGACACTGGCAACAGTATCCGACAGCACATCTGCAACGCCTGCGTGAAACCGCCCTGCGATGATCGCAGGATCAACCCCCGCTTTCAGATCGGCCAGAAGTGCAGCCCAAAGTGGCGCCCACGAAACAACGCCCTTGGCAGACACGGCGGCCGGGTAACCCTCCGGGAGAGTGCGCGCGCCGATCAGCGCTTCGAGTTCCATCGCTGCCTGGCCCTCATAGTGTTGCTGATCAAATGCAAGGCCAAGCGCTGCCGAAACGGCATCGAACAAGCGGCCAGCCGAGGAGGCCAGCGGCGCGTTCACCTCTTGCGCGATCATCTGGCCGATCAAGCTGGTCGGTTTTTCGGCAAGCCGCCCGGAAACAGGCGCCCCCCGGATCCGCTGCACCCAATCCGGGCCAAAGGCTGCGCTCAAATGGGCCACCAGATTGCGCCAGGGTTCGCGCACGGCTTTTTCCCCACCGGGCAGGGCAATGGGCTGCAAGTGGGCCTTCCGCGCGACCTCTGTATAGGTGCCGACCAGAACCTCTCCGCCCCAGATTGTGCCGTTGGGCCCAAGCCCGGTGCCATCAAGGATCAGCCCCACAGACACTGCATCCTGCGGCGCAACCTGATGCTCGGCCATGCAGCTGACCATATGCGCATGATGATGCTGCACCCTGACCAGTTTTGCCCCGGTTTCCCTGGCCATCTGCACACCCCATCTGGTTGACAGGTAATCGGGGTGCAGATCCACTGCGATGACCTCAGGGGCGATGTCATAGAGGGTCTGAAGCAAAGCGATCTTGGTGCGAAAATCGGCATAGGTCCGGGGCGTGGTCAGATCTCCGATGTGTTGCGACGGGATGGCCCGACCATGGCCCAACAGGCAAAATGTTGATTTCAGTTCGGCCCCCATTGCAAGGGTCGGTGGTGCATCTGCGAAGGCCGCATGCAGGGCAACTGGCGCCGGTGCCAGCCCACGCCCCCGGCGCAAGATACCTGGCCCGCCATGATCCACCCGCATCAGGCTATCATCCAACCGGTTCACGATATCGCGGTCGTGCATGAGCCATGCATCCGCGATGCCCGCCAAACTGCGGCGTGCCTCATCGTTCTGGGTGGCCTGCGGCAGGTTGGATCGGTTGCCAGAGGTCATGACCAGCGGCCCGTCAAGCTGCGCCATCAGCAGATGATGCAGCGGCGCATGGGGCATCATCACGCCAACCCGGTCGAGGCCGGGGGCGATGCCGGGCAGGGGCTTGCGGGCGCGCAGCAACACGATCGGGGCTGCCGGTGACGCCAGTAACTCTGCCTCCGCCTCGGACACGGCACAAAATGCCCGGATCTGGGGCAGGTCGCGCGCCATGAGCGCAAAGGGTTTTGCCACCCGGCGCTTGCGGTCGCGCAACCGTTGCACAACGTTTGCAAGGGTCGCATCGCAGGCCAGATGAAATCCGCCGATCCCCTTGATTGCGATGATTTGACCTTGCATGAGCCGCCGCGCGGTTTCGCTGATCGGGTCAGCGCAAGTAACCTGGCCCTGCGCCTCCTCCAGCCACAGCTTTGGCCCGCAAACCGGGCAGGCGTTGGGCTGAGCGTGAAAGCGGCGATCGGCCGGGTCCTGATACTCGCGTGCGCAGTCCGCGCACATCGTGAAAGCCCGCATGGACGTCTGCGCCCTGTCATAGGGAATACCGGCCACAATCGACAGCCGTGGCCCGCAATGCGTGCAGTTGGTGAAGGGATAGCCATGGCGGCGGTCGCCCGGATCAAGGATCTCGGCCAGACAATCGGCGCAGGTGGCCGCATCGGGCGCAATTTCGGTGCGAATGTCACTGCTGACGCTTCGCGCGATGTGAAATCCCGCCTTCGGGGCTGGGCTATCAAGGGGCTTTGCCGTGATCCGCTCAATTCTTGCCAACAAGGGCGGAGACTGGGTGAGGGTCTGTTGGAAAGCATCGAGCGCGGGCGATGTGCCAAAAATGGAAATCGTCACACCGGCACCATCATTCAGCACGTGCCCCTGCAGGCCGGCATCCGTGGCCAGCCGCCAGACATAAGGGCGGAACCCCACGCCCTGCACGCGCCCGGTCACTGTGATCTGTCGGCCGATCATCGCTAGCAGATACGCGGCAGCTGCTCGCCCGCCAGCCAGTCCACGATGCGGGTACCGCCAAAAGCGGTTTCCATTTGTACCAGATGGGCCGCGTCCGCTGTGACCTCACCGATGATCGCCGCATTCTGGCCCAGGCGGTGTTGCAGCATCGTATCAAGAAGGGTCGCCGCATCCTCCCGTGGGCAGATCGCGATGAGCTTGCCTTCGTTGGCAGTGTTCAGCGGATCGAGGCCCAGCAATTCGCAGGCGGCCGCCACGTCAGGGGAAACCGGGATCTGAGCTTCGTCCAATACCATGCCGACGCCCGCTGCCGCCGCAATTTCGTTCAACGTCGCGGCCAGCCCGCCGCGCGTGGGATCACGGAGCATGGCAAGGCGCGGGACAGCGGCCAGCATATCGGCGACCAACCCGTGCAAGGCCGCGCTGTCAGAAAGAATTTCAGTTTCGAAACTCAGGTTTTCGCGTTTGGACAGCACCGCAACGCCATGATCGCCGATTGTGCCAGACACCAGAATGTATTGCCCCGGCTGCACGTTGCGCACCGAGAGGTCTGCGCCCTCGGGTGCCGCGCCAAGGCCGGTTGTTGTGATGAACACGCCATCGCCCTTGCCCCGTTCCACAACCTTGGTGTCGCCGCTGATGATCTGCACGCCGGCGTCGCGCGCGGCATTGGCCATGGACCTGACGATGCGGTCCAGATCGACAAGCGGAAACCCCTCTTCAAGAATGAACCCCGCCGTCAGGTACAGCGGCCGGGCCCCCATCATGGCCAGATCATTGATGGTGCCATGCACCGACAGCGACCCGATATCACCGCCGGGAAAGAACAAGGGGGCGATCACATGCCCATCGGTGGTCATGACCAGCCGTCGCCCCGGCACCGTGACCAGCCCGCCATCATCGCCACGATCAAGAACCTCATTGCCCAGGTGCTTGTGAAACAGCTCGCGGATCAGATCGGCCATCGCCCGTCCGCCGCCGCCATGGGTCATGTCTATGCGATCTGTCATGCGGCATCTTGCGGTGCGCGCTGGCGCCCGTAGCTCCAATAGGCGGCACAGGCCCCTTCCGAAGACACCATGCAGGCTCCCATCGGGTTGTCGGGTGTGCAAACCGTGCCGAAAAGCTTGCATTCGGTGGGTTTCTTGACCCCGCGCAGCACAGCGGGGCATTCGCAGGATTTCACCTCGCGCGATTGTTTTTCGCTGACCGAGAAGCGGCTTTCGGCGTCAAAGGCGGCGAATTCATCGCGTATCTGCAAGGCGCTCTGAGCGACAGACCCCAGCCCGCGCCACTCGAAACTGTCACGCAATTCCAGCACTTCGGCGACCAAAGCCTGCGCTTTGCTGTTCCCTTCACGCGTAACAACGCGGGTATATTGGTTTTCAACTTCGGCACGGCCTGTATTGACCTGACGGATTAGCATCAGAACCGATTGCATCACGTCCAGCGGCTCAAATCCTGCAATGACAACGGGCTTTCGGTATGTCTCGGCCGCCGCCTCGTAGGGCTGCGAACCAATCACCGCGCTCACATGCGAAGGCCCCAGAAACCCATCGATCCGCGCGGGCCCGCCCGGTGCGAAATCTGGAGAATCGAGGATATGCCCGATGGCCGCCGGGGTAAGAACGTGATTGCAGAATACCGAAAAATTGGTCATCCCCTCCGTCTTTGCCTGTTTGATGGCGACGGCCGTGGGTGGCGTTGTCGTCTCGAACCCGATGGCGAAGAAGACAACCTGCCTGCCGGGATTGTCGCGCGCGATTTGCAGCGCATCCAGCGTGGAATAAACCATGCGGATGTCGGCCCCGTCTGCTTTGGCCCGGATCAGCGAGCGCCGCCCTGTGCCGGGCACGCGCATCATGTCGCCATAGGTGCAGAGGATCACGTTGTGCCTTTCGGCCAGTTCCACAGCGTCATCCAACCGGCGCACCGGCAGCACACAAACCGGGCAACCGGGGCCGTGAACGAACTGCACATTGGGCGGCACCAGATCCTGCACCCCGTAGCGAAAGATCGCGTGGGTGTGGCCGCCGCAAAATTCCATGATGTGATAGCTGCGGTCCGGGTGCGCCTCAGACCGGATGGCTGAGGCAAGCGTTCTGGCCAAAGCGGGATCGCGAAATTCACTGATATAGCGCATCAGCCGTCCCCCCTGATTTCGGCGAGTTCCTCTTGCAAGACCCCGGCCTCGGCCATGAGCAGCAGAGTGTGCGCGGCTTCTTCCTCGCTGAGCCGGTGCAAGGCATAGCCGACATGAACCAGCACGTAGTCCCCCGGGGTCACGCCGTCGAGCAGGGCGGTAGAGATGCGCTTGCGCACGTTCTCGACGCTGACCAGGGCCATGTCATCGGGCTCAACGCTGATCACTTTGGCGGGGATGGCGAGGCACATGGGCGTGATCCTACTCTGCTGCAGCGGCGGGGTGCTGGGCTGAGCGGGCGGCTTTGATCCAGTCCAGCCAGCCCTGCATGCCAACTTCGGTTTTTGCCGACACGGTGAGGATATCGAGCCCGGGATTGATCTGCCGCGCATTGGCGATGATCAGATCCAGATCCGTGTCGAGATGCGGCAAGAGATCGGCCTTATTGATCAGCGCGAGGTTTGCGGCGGCGAACATATCGGGGTATTTCAATGGCTTGTCCTCACCTTCGGTGACAGACAGGACGACGACCTTATGCGCCTCGCCCAAATCAAAGCCAGCGGGGCACACAAGATTGCCTACATTCTCGATGAATAGAACTCCGCCCGGTGCCGGAGCCAATTCATCCACCGCGTGGCCAATCATATGCGCATCCAGATGGCAGCCTTTGCCAGTGTTGATCTGCACAGCAGATACGCCCGTGGCACGGATGCGGTTGGCGTCATTGCTGGTTTGCTGATCGCCTTCGATCACGGCGCAGGGCGTGTTGCCCAGCATCTCAAGCGTTTTCACAAGCAGGGCAGTTTTGCCCGCACCGGGGCTGGACACAAGGTTGAGCGCAAGGATGCCGGCGTTGCGGAACCGCTGGCGGTTTGCCTGCGCATAGCGATCATTCTTGGCCATGATATCGCGTTCCAGCGCGATCTCCCGGGGCGTACCGTGATGGTGCTTGCCATCGATCTGCACCTGTCCTTCACCGCATCCGCATGTGCCGCACATCAGACCACCTCCAGCTTGCTGATTTTGAGCGCGTCGCCCTGGATCATGTCCATCGGCCCTGCGCCGCATCCGGGGCAGGGGGCGTAGCGTTGCGTGATCGCCTGGATACGCCCGCAGGCCAGACAACGCCCTTCGGCGGGCGGTATCGCGATTTCCAGCGCGGCCCCTTCGGCAACCGATCCGCGCATGACCAGCTCAAAACCAAAGCGCAGGGCGTCGGGTTCGACGCAAGACAGCGGGCCGACTTCGAGCCAGACGCGGTTCACCCGTGTAAACCCGTCAGTTGCCGCCTGTTCCTGAATGATCTCGCGAATGTTCTCGCAAAGAGACATCTCATGCATGCTGCAGCCCTCCGATCATCTGCCGGGAACACCAATCGCGCAGAAATTCCGTAGCCAGAGCCAGGTTGTTCAGGGCAAGCGGGCTGAGCCCTTCCTTTACCTCTCCGAACTCATGGCCGGCGATCCCCAGCACGAAGGCCGGTGGTGCATCGCCGTAAAGTG
The DNA here is from genome assembly GCA_964221795.1 of Luminiphilus sp. Classification (GTDB taxonomy): domain Bacteria; phylum Pseudomonadota; class Alphaproteobacteria; order Rhodobacterales; family Rhodobacteraceae; genus Yoonia. The sequence goes on from CAXQAV010000336.1 coordinate 19,941, forward strand.
TTTCGTACAATGCCAGAAGCGCAGGCGGGCTCAGGCTGTGGCTGGTCACATCATATGCCTCCGATGCGGCCACAGGGGCGACCGTCTAGGGCGTATCGGCGTGCATCAAAGCGTCGGCAAATACGACGATCTGCGCGTCCGCAAGCAACAAGGCATGATCGACAGTCAGTTGATAGTCGCTGGTCACGACGATATCCGGCTCCTCCATCAAGTGCGCGGCAAGCGCTGGCCCCAGCCCGTCATCCCCCCGCCCGGGGTTCCCGTATCCGATCAACCGGATCATGGTCTGCGCGCTCGTTTGTCCAGTGTCTGGCCGCCTGCATCCAGCAACCCAACCTCCAGCGGCATTTGCCCCAGCGCATGCGTGGCACAGGACAGGCACGGATCGTAGGCGCGGATTGCGACCTCGACGTGGTTCAGCATGCCTTCGGTCACTTCCGGCTGGCCCGAAATATGCTTCACCGCCACATCCTTGACGGCGCGGTTCATGCCTTCGTTGTTGTGGGTCGTGGAGACGATGAGATTGCAGTATGTCACCTGATCGTTCTCATCGACCTTGTAGTGGTGGATGAGGTTGCCGCGCGGCGCCTCGATCACGCCGATGCCTTCTTCGCGGCGCGCGCCTGTGGCCCTCAGATCGGTGCCTTGCAGGTCAGGATCGTGCAGCAGTTCGGTGATCTTTTCGACGCAGTGCAGCACCTCGATCATCCGCGCCCAGTGGTTTGTCAGAATGGCGTGAGTTCTCGCAGCTCCATTTACCGCCATCATTTCGTCGCGCGCCGCATTCGCCAGAGGCGTATCAATCAGGCTGACGGTGTTCATGCGCGCCAGCGGCCCTACGCGATACCAGCCGTTTTCCGGCCCCATCTCCTTTAGAAAAGGGAACTTCATGTAAGACCACGCGCGGACCTCCTCGCGCAGGATGCTGTGGTATTGATCATAGGGCAGTTGATCGAAGATCGTGTGGCCCGCAGGATCAATCATCCGCAGATTGCCGTGATAAAGATCAAGCGCACCATCTTCCTCGCGCACCAGCGACATGTATTTCGAGGGGAAAGATGCGAAGCCGCCAACAAGCTCGGCATGCTCCAGCATGTAATCTCGGATCAACGCAACGGCATCCAGCGCCCAGGCCTGCATTTCGGCCACGGTTTCCAGAAACGCATCGCGTGTTGCGATGGGCAAGTTGTGGTTGATCCCGCCCGGAATAGCTGCGGTGCCGTGGATCTTCTTGCCGGCTGTCGCCTCGATAATATCCTGCCCGAATTTGCGCATCAGGATGGCGCGACGCCCAATTTCGGGCTTCTCGCGCAGAACTTCAAAGATATTGCGCTTGGCGGCGGGGGCATCAAACCCAAAGAGCAGGTCAGGGGCCGCGAGGTGGAAGAAATGCAGCACATGGCTTTGCATGACCTGGCCATAGTGCATCAGGCGGCGCATCTTCTCTGCCGTTGGAGGCAATTCATCGACGCCGCAGATCACATCCATGGCCTTTGCAGCGGCCAGATGGTGGCTAACCGGGCAAATCCCGCAAAGGCGCTGAACGATCACCGGCACTTCCCACAAGAGCCGCCCGTGGATGAACCGCTCAAACCCGCGAAACTCGACGATGTGCAGACGCGCCTCGTCAACCAACCCGTTCTTATCAAGGTGGATCGTCACCTTCCCGTGCCCTTCGACGCGGGTAACAGGAGAAATCTCGATGGTGCGCGGTGCGTCAGTCAAAACGGATGGTCTCCCTCTCGAAACCCCGGAATTTGCCCGAAAGCAGGCCCGAAAGCGCTTCGAAGATCACGTCCCCCGTGGGGGCGCAGCCGGGGATCTGATAATCAATCTCGACCACTTCGGCGCACGGGTAAACCCGGTCCAGCAGCAGCGGCAGCGCGGGATCATTTGGGATGATCTGCGTATTGTTCTGCGTGAACGGGCCGTTGATATAAGCTTCTTCCAGGCATTCGCGCAGGGGTTCGTCCGAATGCATGATCGCGTTGCGCATTGCGGGCAGCCCGCCCATGATCGCGCACTGGCCAAGCCCGATCAGGATATCGCAGTTGCGCCGGAAGTCCTGCAACACGTGTACGTTTTCCTCATTGCAGCAGCCGCCCTCGATGATCCCGATATCACAGCGTCTGGTGAACCGTTTGATATCGGTCAGCGGGGAGCGGTCAAACTCCACAAGCTTCATCAGCTCGATCAGCCGTTCGTCGATATCGAGAAGCGCCATGTGGCAGCCAAAGCACCCCGCAAGCGAGGCCGTGGCGATGCGGGCTTTGCGTAACTCACTCATCGCGCTTCTTTTCTATCTCGTGGCCGATCAGGTGTTTGTCGTAGTCGCGCTCACCGATTGGGCGGGCGAAGCCTTCACGTTTGCGGATGATGCAGCCCACAGGGCAAACCTCAGCAGAGATGGCAAAATCAGTCGCGGCGGCATCGGTATCGGCCAGATCAGCGCCGTTCGCCGCGATATGGCGGTGGATGCCGCGCCCCACGTAGCCAAAAACGCCTTTGCCATCCACATCTTGCGACGCACGCACGCAGCGCCCGCAGGAAATGCAGCGGTTGTTGTCGAGGGCAATGTCGGGATGCGAGGCATCAACCGGGCGACAGGGTTCCAGATATGGGAATTTCGTAGGCTCGGTCATGCCCAGGCGATAGGCCATCGCCTGTAATTCGCAGTTTCCGCTGGCCTCGACAACAACCGCTGCATTTCCTGCGGGCGCTGCGTGCGTGCGTCGCAAGATGTGGATGGCAAAGGCGTTTTTGGCTA
>CAXQAV010000337.1:0-2294 GCA_964221795.1 Luminiphilus sp.
GTATCCTGCCTTTGTCGTCCTGATCATCGGGGGACTGTTCGCCGTCATCTTTGCCTATGCCACCCTCAACCTGTTTCAGGTCTCGATGGCCAATACCCGTTTCCTGCGGGAATACGGCTGGATCGCAGTCCAGGAAGGGGCATTGTTCCAGCTTTTGCAGATCATCGGTTCCGGCATCATCGCAATGATCGCGTACATCGGTTTCAAAATCTGCGAAAGCGAGTTGGTCCGCCGCTACAATAACTGGCAGTCGCGGTAAATTCGCTCTTTCGCAGGCGACAGCATCAGCGCATGAATGCGCCATGAGCCAACCGACCGGATACTTCCGCTTCATTCGCGACAACCTGCCATTTCTGGCGACGGGGTTCCTGCTGTCGTTCCTGTCGAGCTTTGGGCAGACGTTCTTCATTTCGATCTTCGGCGGTGAAATCCGCGAGGCCTACGGGCTGACCAACGGGGATTGGGGGCTGATCTATATGGTCGGAACCGGCGCTTCGGCCTTGCTCATGGTATTTGCAGGCGGTTTGGCCGACAGGTTCCGCGTGCGCACACTGGGCATTCTGGTGATCTGGCTGCTTGCCGCCGCCTGTCTCTTTATGGCGTTCAACACGGTCGCAGCACTGCTGCCGCTGGTGATCTTCGCGCTGCGCTTCACCGGACAGGGCATGACCACGCAGGTTGCCACCGTCGCCATGGCGCGCTGGTTCATTGCGGCGCGGGGTCGGGCGCTTGCCGTCGCGGCTTTCGGCTTCTTCCTCGGAGAGGCGACATTGCCGCTCACGATGGTCTGGCTGAAGACGATGCTGGAATGGCGCACCCTTTGGATCCTTTGCGCAGGTTTTGCCGTCGTGATGAGTAGCGTTCTTTACCAACTGCTGAAACTGGAACGCACGCCGCAATCCATGGCCGCCGAATCCCACGCTGCGGGGATGGGCGGGAAACACTGGACGCGGAAGGACGCGTTGCGGCATCCGCTTTTCTGGGCGATGGTGCCCGCGGTGATGTCGTTCTCGGGGTTCGGCACCGCCTTCTGGTTCCATCAGGTACACTTTGCCGAGATCAAAGGCTGGTCGCATCTGTCGCTGGTTGCGGTCTTTCCTCTGGGCACGGCCGCGCTGACCCTGTCCACTATTGTCTATGGCTGGGCGGTCGACAAATTCGGGGCAACGCGGCTTTTGCCGATCTACCTCGTTCCACTGGTCGCGGCCTTTGTCCTGCACTGGTATGCGCACTCGCTCTGGTGGACCGCGCTGGCCGTGATCCTGATGGGCATCGCGGGCGGCGGTCAGGCGACATTGCTCAACGCCTGCTGGGCAGAGTTCTACGGCACACGCCACATCGGATCGATCAAAGCCGCAGCAACGGCATTGATGGTGCTAGGGTCAGCTATTGGACCGGGGCTGAGCGGGTGGCTGATCGATATCGGTGTCGGGTTTGAGGTGCAGCAACTGGGCTATGCCGCCATTTTTGCCTTTGCCGCGCTGATCCTGATTGTCCCCACTCGGGCCGCACGCGCGGCGCTAGCGGCTCCGACGTAGATAGACGTAATAGGCCCCGTGCCCGCCGTGGCGGATGTGCGCGGGCGTCACCTGCAAAATCGCCTGCGCAAGCGGCGGCAGCGCCAGCCATTGCGGCACCTGATGCCGCAACACGCCTTGCCGTGTCGGGATCGGCCCGCCATCGTCGCGATCCTTGCCCTTGCCGGTGATCACCAGCACCAACCGCCGCCCAACTGCCTGCGAGCCGAGGATGAAGGCCGTCAGTTCGGGATGCGCTTCGGCCATGGTCATCCCGTGAAGGTCAATCCGAGCCTCGGGCTTCAGCTTGCCGCGCGTCATCTTGCGGTGGGATTTGCTGTCCATACGGACCGGCGCTTGCGCCAGCCGGTCTGAAATCGGACCTAGTAGATCATGCCCCATCGCGGTTTGCGCCTTTTGGCCAACGCGGAATTCAGGCAAAGGGTCTGCGGCAAACACTGCCTTTTCCGCCATGGGTTTCTTGGGCGGCTTGCCGGGTGCAGGCGCAGGACGCGGCGTCTCGCGCAAAGGCATTGTCCGTGCGGCGACCTTGTCCCACAAGTCCCGTTCCTCGGATGAAAGATGGCGGGGTTTACGCATGGGGCACCCCATCGCAAAGCTGGTCCGCCAAAGCAAGCGGCAAGAGCGTCACCATGCGCCCGCCATCCTTGACTTTGCCGGCCATCTTGCCCGCCACATCACCGGTCCCAAAGAAAATATCCGCCCGCTGCGCCCCTTTGATCGCTGACCCTGTGTCCTGCGCGACCATCACGCGAT
>CAXQAV010000338.1:0-4322 GCA_964221795.1 Luminiphilus sp.
ATCGCCCTGATGCGGGATCAGGTACGCGGGCTGGCCGAGGCTGGCGTCGCCGCTGGTGCGCTGACCTCTGGCAATACGCCAGAAGAAACCGAGGCGGTCTGGGCGGGGCTCGAGACTGGCACACTCAAACTCCTCTATATGGCCCCTGAACGCCTTGCCTCTGGCGGGACAGTCAACATGCTGCGCCGTGCCGGTGTCGGCATGATCGCCGTGGACGAAGCCCATTGCGTCAGCCAATGGGGGCATGATTTTCGCCCGGATTACCTGCGCATCGGCGAGCTGCGGCGGACTCTGAATGTGCCATTGGCGGCCTTCACCGCGACAGCAGATGCCGAGACCCGCGAAGAGATCGTGCAAAAGCTGTTCGACGGCCAGCCGCCAGTCACCTTCCTGCGCGGCTTTGACCGTCCGAACATCCATCTTGCCTTTGCCGTCAAGGACAGCCCGCGCCAGCAAATCCTGAATTTTGCCGCAGCCCGCAAAGGCCAATCTGGCATTGTCTATTGCGGCACCCGCGCCAAGACGGAAACGCTGTCCCGCGCGCTGGCCGAGGCAGGCCACACCACTTGCCACTACCACGGCGGGATGGAGGCCGAGGATCGCCGCATCGTCGAACACCAGTTCCAGCAGGAGGACGGGCTGATTGTCTGCGCCACCGTCGCCTTTGGCATGGGCATCGACAAACCGGACATCCGCTGGGTCGCCCATGCCGATCTGCCAAAGTCGATCGAAGCCTACTATCAGGAGATCGGCCGCGCTGGCCGTGACGGGGACGCTGCCGAGACCCTGACCCTTTTCGGTCCCGACGACATCCGCTTCCGCCGCCAGCAGATCGACGAGGGGCTTGCTCCGCCTGAACGCCGTGCAGCCGATCATGGACGTCTGAATGCGCTTCTTGGGCTGGCCGAGGCCCTTCACTGCCGCAGGCAGACCCTGCTCGGTTACTTCGGCGAGGATCAGACGCCTTGCGGAAACTGCGATCTTTGCGACAAACCGGCCGAGGTCTTTGACGGAACCACCGCCGTCCGCATGGCCCTTTCCGCCGCCTTGCGCACCGAGGAATGGTTCGGGGCGGGACATCTGATCGACATCCTGTTGGGCAATACGACCGACAAGATCACGGAAAGGGGCCATGACAGCCTGCCGACCTTCGGCGTTGGCCGCGACTATGACAAACGCCAATGGCAGGCGATCTTCCGGCAGATGATGGGGCACGATCTGCTCCGGCCCGATCGTGACCGCCACGGCGCGCTGCGCATGACCGAAAAGGCACGGCCCATCCTGCGCGGCGAGGCATCAATCGACCTGCGCAAGGATACGATCCGTGCCGCCAAGGGCAGCGGACCTAAAGTGCGGATGATGGTCAGTGACGAGGATGCGCCGCTCCTGTCGGCACTCAAGGCTAAACGCCGCGCGCTGGCCGAACAGGCGGGTGTCCCTGCCTATATCATCTTCAACGACCGCACACTAATCGAGATGGCCGAAAAGCGCCCCGCCACGCTGGACGAGATGGCCCATATCGGCGGCGTCGGTGCCAAAAAGCTTGAGAACTACGGGCGGGCATTTCTGGAGGTCATCGCGGGCGCGGTGGCCGAAGTGCATCCCATGCGCCGCAAACTCGCAGGCCGATCAGAAGGTGAGGTCTATGACCGTTTGATGGCCGCACAGGCCGCTCTGTCTCGCGGCCCGCAGGGGGCGGACAAGCCGATGAGTTGTTCGGCCTCGATGCTGGCCAAGGTCGCGCAGATGCGTGGGGCAGACATGGACAACCTGACGCGACTGATCGGCGACAAATACGCCGAGCGGTTCGGCGAGGCATTTCTGGAAGTCCTCGAGGGCAGCTAGCGCAAATCCCGCTGGAGGATTTGGCATCAGACTTTCAATGAAAGTCTGTCTCGGGCAGTTGACCCGTTGCGCACGGCGCAGTAGCACGCGCATCTCGCAAGGAAGGGCAGGACAATGGGACGCAAACGCAAGGGTCGCGATATTTCGGGTTGGCTGGTGGTCGACAAACCTGCGGGGATCACCTCGACTGCCGTTGTGAACAAGGTCCGTTGGGCGCTTGATGCCAAGAAGGCAGGCCATGCAGGGACGCTGGACCCCGAGGCAACGGGTGTGCTTGCGGTTGCGCTTGGCGAGGCGACCAAGACCGTGCCCTTCATCACCGATGCGCTGAAAGCCTATGAATTCACGGTGCGGCTGGGTCAGGCCACGAATACCGACGATGCCGAAGGCGAAGTGATCGCCACTTCCGACCTGCGCCCCTCGGATGACGAGATCAAGGAGGTGCTTGGCGGTTTTATCGGCGACATCATGCAGGTCCCGCCCCAGTTCTCCGCCGTCAAGGTCGACGGCCAGCGCGCCTACAAAAAGGCCCGCGATGGTGAGGAAATGGAGCTTGCCGCCCGCCCGCTCTGGGTCGAGGAGCTACTGCTGATCGATCGCCCTGATGCCGATCACGTTGTGCTCGAAATGACCTGCGGCAAGGGTGGCTATGTCCGGTCCATCGCCCGCGACCTTGGCGAGGCCTTGGGCTGCAAGGCCCATGTCAAATCCCTGCGCCGTATCTGGTCCGGCCCGTTTCAGGCGACCGATGGCCTGTCTGTCGACCAGATCGACGCATTGGCACGGACGCCCGAGCTTGAGGCCCACGTCCAGCCACTTGAAGTCGGTCTGGCCGATCTGCCCGAGGTGCGCTGTCTTTCCGAAAGCGTCGCGCGCCTGCGCAATGGCAACCCCGCCTCGGTCATCGCCAGCGATGTAGAGTTCGGCGAAGAGGTCTGGGCGTCCTACGTGGGCAAGGCGATTGCGGTCGGCATTTACAAGGGTGGCGAGTTGCACCCCTCTCGTGTCTTCGTCGATCACGAGGCGTGATCACCCGCACCCATATCAAGGACGATGCGCCCTCGACGGCGGTCTATTCCGATTGTGAACGCTACCGCTATGCCCTGACCCGCACATGGAATCCTGAGGGCATGCGCGTGCTCTTCATCATGCTCAACCCCTCCAAGGCGACCGAGGTCCAGAACGATCCCACGGTCGAGCGTTGTGACCGCCGCGCGCGGGCTTTGGGGTTCGGTGCGTTCCGTGTGACCAACATCTGTGCATGGCGCGAGACCGACCCGCACAAGATGCGCATGCCGCAGATCCGGTCGGACCCGCGAATGACGCACAAATCGTGCAAGGCGTTGCCTGGGCGGATCAGGTGATTGCCGCGTGGGGCACACACGGCGCGCATCTGGGGCGGGGCCCTGCTCTGGAACGCAGCCTGCGGCAGATCGGAAAGCCGCTCTATGTGCTGGGGCTGAGCAAGGACGGGCACCCCAAACACCCGCTCTACATCAGTTACAGTCAGCGACCCGTGCTCTGGCCCGAGGCTCCCGTATAGCCATTAACCATTTGGTAAGAATTGGGACGATGGACGGTCGCGCGCGTGGTAGTTTGCCTCGCACGGGTCGGGGGCGACTCGGATTTCACAGGTGATGCTATGCTCGCAATCCTCGGATTGATGAGGGCCGCGTTTGCGACCTTGATGCTGATAGATACGGACGACGATGGTCCGGAGGCCGCGCCGCTCGACGATGGCGCGCCGGACGCACCGGACCTGCCCACGGTCTCGCTGGATGAGATGCTTCCACCAAGTGACGCGGACACGATCATCATTTCAGGCAACGGCGACGACACCGTGATCACCGGTGGCGGCAATGATCATCTGGATGGTGAGGACGGCAACGATCACCTGATTGCTGGTGCGGGCCATGACACGCTTGAGGGCGGGCGCGGCAATGACGTCCTTGAGGGCGGTGCGGGCGATGACGCTCTGAACGGCCATGTCGGGGATGACATCCTGTTTGGCGGTGCAGTCGATGACACGGTTTTTGACCGCGGTGACCTGACACGCGACTACCTGAACGGTGGCGACGGAAACGACACGCTAAAGGGTGACACGGGTGATATCCTGAACGGAGGTACCGGCGCGGATGTGTTCTCGCTGATGGGGCACGCCCAAGTCACGGTCGAGGACTTCAATCCGGCGGAGGACACCATTGAAATCACTTATGCCGGTGCTCTGCCGCTGCTGTCCACGGCACAGACGGAAGACGGGCTGCCCCTGCTGGCCGATGGCGAAGCGGTGGCCGTTTACGCAAACCTCGATCAGCTCGATCTCGGTCAGGTGAGGCTGGTCGCCGCCTAAGAAACCCCTTTTCTTTTGACGCGATTCCCCCTAAACGCACGCATCCGCGTAAGGAATCCCTTGCCGGACCCTCCATGGGCCTTTCTGGACGACATCCCGGATTGCGCCATCAACCCTTAGAAACAAG
>CAXQAV010000339.1:0-2390 GCA_964221795.1 Luminiphilus sp.
GCCATGACGACGTTGTGGTCTTTGGCGCTCAGTTGATCGACGGGTTGATACCAGATCCGGTCGTCCGGCTTTTCTTCCTTTTCGATCACCTTCCATAGGTCCACGCGCCCCGGCATCGCATCCTTGAAGGCAATGTGGGACAGGTTCTGATCCATACCCGCCGCGCGGTCTCCGGTGAAACAGGCGTCAACGACAAACAGGATCGCTTGCGCGGAGCGGAATGAGTGGTCGAGCGAGGTCACCTGCAACTTTTGGTCGATGGCTTGCTGAGCCCCCTCGAAATAGGCGCGCATGTCATCAAAGGTATCGGGATCAGCGCCCTGAAATGAATAGATCGACTGTTTCTTGTCGCCGACAACAAAGACCGTGCGCTCGCGGTCGGCGCGTGCGCCCTCGCCTGCGGCGAACTCCTGCGTCAACTGCCGGATCACGGCCCATTGGGTCGGGCTGGTATCCTGCGCCTCGTCCACCAGAATGTGGTCGATCCCGCCATCCAGTCGGAACAGCACCCAGGCCGTCAGATCACGGTTGGTCAACAGTGTCTTGGTCTTGCGGATCAGATCGTCGAAATCGAGCGCACCCATAGCCAGTTTGCGTGCCTCATAGGCAGGGACAAAGCGGGTGGCGAAATCGTAGAGCGCCTTGGTGCGCTCAAATGCGTAGAGACCCAGCCGCAGGGGGCGGATTTCCTCGATCCTCTGCATGACGTCTGCCATGGCGCCGCAAATCTCGGGGTTGGCTTCCCTAGTGGCCTTTGTCGGTATGGCGGTGACCTTGGCAGAGAACGGGGATTTGGCGTCTTTGCCAGTGAGGAATATGGACTCTAATTCTGCCAATACCTGATGTGGTGACTGGCTACCCGTCAGCAACCGCTGCAATCTGTCGGCGACTTTGACGTCAGAGACTGACCCTTTGGCACAAATCGCCGCGAATTCTTGCAGCAAAGGCCTGTCAAAGACCTCATCCCGAAATGCCTCTGCCGACATGTTTTCCGAAATGCCGAGGGTCCGGCGCAGTGCGCCTGCGTCCAGTGCCCCCAGAAAACGCTCGCGGTGTTGGGCGATTTCGGCGGTCAGTTTTGACAGATCGTCACCCGTAAAATGCGCCAGCATCCCGCGCACCGTGTCGGCATCGTCACCCAGCAACATCGCATCCACCACCTCGGCGCGGAGAAGCTGCGCCTCGCGGTCTTCCATCTCGCGGAACTGCGGGCTGACCTGTGCCTCAAGTGGAAACCGCCGCAGGACGCCCGCGCAAAACGAATGGATGGTCTGAATTTTCAGCCCACCGGGCGTTTCGACCGCACGTGCAAAGAGCGTCCGTGCGTGCCGGAGTTGCACGCCATCGATCGTCCGCGTCACGCCAAGCTCGGCCAGCGCCTTGCGCAACTCCGCATCCGGCATCATTGCCCATTCGCCCAAGCGCTTGAACAGACGGTTCTGCATCTCGGTCGCGGCGGCCTTGGTATAGGTCAGGCAAAGGATGTTCTGCGGCGAGACGTCTTCGAGCAGCAATCGCGCCACGCGGTCGGTGAGAACCCGCGTCTTTCCAGAACCGGCGTTTGCCGAGAGCCATGTCGATGCTTTGGGGTTGGCAGCCTCGACTTGCCGCTGTGTTGCGTCGTCGCGGATCATGTCAGACGCTCCGATTTCGGGTGCTGGCTGGTGTCCCACTCCCCATAGCGCGACAGGTGGTCATAGGGGCTTTTGTCATCCTTCGAGAAAAGCGCCAGCCGCGCGGTATACCCGCGATCTTCTTGCTGCCAAGCCAGGAACAGTGCCTCGAGTTCGTTCCAGACCTGATCAGGGGAAACCTTGGCCAGTGGCGCGCGGACGGTCTTCATGTCGGCGTTGATCCCGAGAAAGGCCGCATCGACGACCTGTTTTGCCCCCAGACCATCGAACGCGCCGCGTTCCACCATCGCGGCTTCCAGCAAGAGCTGTTTGTCGAATTTCTCCTGTTGCGGTCCGGTCGGAACCGTCCCTGTCTTGTAGTCATAGATGAGGGCTGTGTCTGTTTCCGTCAGGTCGATCCTGTCCGCCTTGCAGGTCAGGAGCACGCCGGATGAACCGACCGTAGATTTGCCCTTGAGTTCGGTCCGGCTGCGGGGGGCAAGGGCACGCCGCTCGGCCTCGGCAGTAAGGAAGGCGTCGGCGATCTGTTCAAACCGTCCGAGCCATTGTGCGCGGACGGTAGGCCAAGGGCAGTCTTGGTTGAAATGTTTGCGGGCGATGTCGAGAAGCTTTTCTCGGTCGTCTGGGCCACCGCCTCCACGGATGAAAGCATCAAGGACATCGTGGATAATATTTCCCTTCAGCGGCGCATCTGCGCTGGGCCCCAGCGGGTCCAAAGGGTCGAGCCGCAGGACCTTGCGCGCGTAGATCGCGTAT
>CAXQAV010000340.1:0-2674 GCA_964221795.1 Luminiphilus sp.
GATGAGTTCTTCGGACAGGCCGATGACCATGCCGCCGACACTCGCTCCAACCGGGCGGCCGATCCCGCCGAGGATGGCTGCCGCGAACATGGGAAGCAGCATGCGGAAGCCCATCGTCACCGAGAGCTGCTGCGTGTTCATGGCCAGGAAGACACCCGCCACGGCCGCACAGAAGCCACCGATGATCCACGTCGCCCGGATCACCGTTTCCACGTTGATGCCAGTAACCCGCGCCAGATCAGGGCTGTCTGAGACCGCCCGCATGGCCTTACCGATCCGGGTGTAGTTCATCAGCAGGCTGAACAGCGTCATCACCACGACGGTCCCGATCACGATCAGCCATTGCTTGTCCTGCACCAGCAGCATGCCGTCCAGATAGGGCTTCATGGGCGTGATGCCGCGCACGAAAGTAATCTGGTTCGGCCCCCAGATGACCGGAACCAGCGCCCGCACCATGAGCATCATGCCAAAACTGGCCATGACGATGATGATGGTCTCGCTTCGTCGGAACGGGCGATAGAAGAAATGATCGATCAGCAGCGCCAGCCCGATGGTCAGCACCGCCGCCGGAATGGCGGCCACCAGGGGCACGATGCTGAAGCCCAGCCCCGAGGCCAGGGCCATAAAGGTATAGGTCAGATAAGCGCTGCTCATCATGACTTCACCGTGGGCAAAGTTGGCGAAGCGCAAGATCCCGAAGGTCAGCGTGATGCCGATCGCGCCCAGCGCATAGATGCAGCCGAGCACGATTCCGGGGATCAGATAGAAGTTTAGAAACTCAAAGCCGAAGGCGTCCCACATTGTCCGTTCTCCTGCCTCTAATCCCGTGCGCCGAGGAACATGCGCGCGACTTCCTTGTCTTCGCGCAGCTCCTGACCTGTTCCCGTGTGACGGTTGGCACCATCGACGAGGACGTAGGCCCGATCCGCCACACCCAGTGCCTGCTTGGCGTTCTGTTCCACCATCAGGACCGGTACGCCACTGTCTTTGATGGTCTGCACGGCCGCGAAGATGTTGGACCGGTACAGCGGAGACAGGCCGGCGGTCGGCTCATCGAGCAGCAGCACCTTGGGTTCGACCATCAGCGCCTTGGCCATCGCCACCATCTGCCGCTGTCCACCGGACAGGGAACCCGCCGCCTGCCGACGCTTGGCAGCCAGATCCGGGAACATCTCGTACATGCGGTCGATCCGCGTCTCCATGTCGTCACGATAGGTCCAGGCACCCATTTCAAGGTTTTCCTGAACCGTCAGGCTGACAAAGACGTTGTGGGTTTGCGGCACGTAGCTCACCCGGCGGTTAATCACCGACTCCGGGGGTGTATCGGTGATGGTTTCCTGGTTCAGCACCACGTCGCCCTGTCGGATATTGAGCAGGCCGAGAACCGCTTTCACGGCCGTGGACTTGCCCGCGCCGTTGGGGCCGATGACGACGACCACCTCGTCCTCACAGACATGCATGTTGATTCCGTGCAGGACGTCCGTGTCGCCGTAGCCGGCGTAGATGTCCTTGAGTTCAAGCACCTTGCGACTTTCAGTCATGCTCAGAAAGCCTCCTTCGGTGTCGTCGGGCGGGGATCGGAGAAAAGCTGCATCAGACCACATCCCCACCAAAGTAGGCGTCGATCACGCGCTCATCCTTGCGCACCTCGTCCATCGGACCGCGCATCAGCACCTGTCCTTCAGCCAAGACGATCACCGTGTCACAGAGATCCGCGATCAGATCCATGTCGTGCTCGATGATGCAGAACGTGTAGCCCCGTTCCTTATTTAGCCGCCGGATCATTTCGATCACCTTGAGCATCAGCGTCGGGTTCACGCCCGCGCCAGGCTCGTCCAGCAGCACCAACTTGGCGTCGGTCATCATCGTACGACCCAGCTCCAGCAGCTTTTTCTGTCCCCCGGACAGGTTGCCGGCCAGTTCGTTGGTCACGTGCGTCAGGCCAAGAAACTCCAGCGTCTCTTCCGCGCGCTGGTGCACTTCCTGCTCGCGCCGCTTCACGAAGTTGGGCGCGATCCAGTTCATGAAGATGTTCTCGCCCGGCTGATCCGCCCCGGCCACCATGAGATTTTCCAGCGACGTCATCTTGCCGTATTCGTGGCTGAGCTGGAACGTCCGCACGACACCGCGGTGGTAGAGCTGGTCCGTGGCCTTGCCCGTGATCTCGGTGCCGTCGAACCAGACGCGACCTTCGGTCGGCGCCTCCGCCCCGGCAATCATGTTGAAGGTCGTGGTCTTGCCGGCACCGTTCGGCCCGATCAGGCCAACGATGGTCTGGGGCATCACCTCAAAACTTACGCCTTGGACCGCCTGAACGCCCCCGTAGGTTTTGACCAGGTTGTCTACTTTCAAAGTCGGGGTTGTGCTCATGATCCGTCTTGTCAGCAAAGTTGAGGCGCGACCCTGAGCCTCGACAGAATCTGCCGAAAATTTCATCAGTGCCGCAGCAGTGCGATCAGATAGGCCATCGTAGCCTGCTTGTCGACGCAAACCTGCAGATTGGGTGCGGCCTGAGATCCTCCAAAAGCGTCATTCTGTGGAATAAAACATCGAGACACGTGCTTTGCATGCGCGAAGCACCGCTGAAAGTGGCTGTTCCTAGAGATCAGCTTGCAGCAGGCGGGCAGCGGCCTGATGCCTTTGCATGATGCTATGGATATCCTGATCCACCAGC
>CAXQAV010000341.1:0-3537 GCA_964221795.1 Luminiphilus sp.
GCGAAAGCTGACGGTTGTGACCGTATTTATGCGGTGATCCTGCTCTGTCCAGTGGCTGAAGTTCCCCACCTGACCGGTGCTGCGGACGGCACTGATGGGGGCCAGATCAACTTCGGCGATGACCCAGGCCGTGTCATCGGTCAACCCTTGGGCGATAATCCCGTCAGAGGGCAGGCCGATATCGGGCGGTGAAAAGACCCCTGCGCGGCCCGTGCTGATGTCGATGATCTCGCAGTCTGGTACGATCCCCGCCAAAGGCGCCTGCACGATCAGGCACTGACCTTCGATCGCGCGGGCGCGGCAGGACTGGCGCACGCGGGTCTGACCGGCGGGGGCCTCGGTGCAGGAGGGCACAAGGATCAGATCGGCCCCTGCGGCGACCAGAGTGCGGGCCAGAAGCGGGAACTCGCTGTCATAGCAGATCAGGATGCCGACCTTGCCGAGCGGCGTGTCGATCAGTTTCAGATCATCCCCCGATGCCAGCTTCATCTCGCGCCGCTCATAAGGCGTCAGGATCATCTTGTCCTGAATGGTGACTTCGCCCGAGGGGGCGCAGAACGAGGCCGCATTGGTTGCTTTGCCGCCCGCATCCCGTGGCAGACTGCCCGCAAGGATGAAGACGCCATATTTCCGCGCAAGATCACTGTGAAGTGCCGTCCAGCGGTCATAGCGCGGGCAAAGTGCTGCAACCCAGTCGGTTGGCGACTTGTCCTGTGGCGTGCCGATCAATCCCGCTTCAACCCCGGCATACTCTGGAAAAACCAGCAGTTCCGCGCCCTCAGCGGCGGCTTTGGCTACGCGGGTCTCCAACTTGGCCGCAAGGCTTTTCCAATCAGCGTGCCATTCAGGGTGATAGGCGCAGGTCGCGATCTTCATAGGGTTTTGCTCCAGAATTGCATCGGCTTGGTGGTCTCATCCGTCTCACCGACATCGCGCCACGCAAATTCGGCGATCACCCCCTCCATCGGGGCATAGCCGCGCTTGCGCCAGAAAGGATCGAGAGGGGCGTAATCCGCAGGACGTGCCGGATGATCCACAGGGCGCTGGACACCGCAGAAGGCCGAGAGTTTGCGCCCCAGACGGCGGGCGTGATCCTCGCGCGCGTCAAAGAAGGCATGCCCGATCCCGCGTCCGCGATACTCCGGCAGCAGCACGGACTCGGCGCAGTAGAAGATATCGGTCAGCGCCAGCCCAGTGCCGTCAAAGGCGCGCGCGAAGTCATCGGCATGATCCTCCATCGGCGTGCCGGTTGCAGCTCCCACCAGACGGTCAGCATCAAAGGCGCCCACAAGGATCGCACCGGCACTCTCGCGATAGCTTTGCAGATAGCGGTGTTCGTTGTCAAAGGTGCCCTCATAAAGATAGGGCCAGTCGCGGAAGACCGTCATGCGCAGGCGGGCCACGTCTTCCAGATGACGGGCAAGGTCCTCTCCTGTCAGCGGGCGGACATCAATCATGACACCTGACGCAGCCAGTCGGCGAGGTTGTAATAGGTCGTCACGCGGGCGATCCTGCCATCGCGCAGAGCCATCATCGAGGCCCCGGGCAAACGGTAAGTCTGGCCACGCGCCTCGGGCAGGCCGGCGTCGGTTTCCAGATAGGTGCCGTTGACCATGAATTCAGCGGCAGCGCGGGTGCCGCCCTCGGCAGAGAACAGTACGATTTCGGTCAGCTCTTCGCGGTAGCAGCGCTGCATATGGGCGCAAAAGGCGGCAAAGGCGTCTTTCCCTTCACGCACCTGCCCCTCGTTGACGTGATGGGCCACGTCATCGGTCAGTTCGGCCAGCATGCCGTCGATATTGCCGGCGTTGAAGGCATCGAAATAGCGGCTCAGCACCGCAGTCGCATCAGTCATCGGTATTCTCCAGTCCCGGCCCCCAGCGGGCAATCAGGCGTTCCTTGATCTGGTCGCGGGCCTGCCGGTAGGAGGCCAACCGCGCCTCGCGGCTCTCGCCCAGTCCGGTGGGATCAAGGATCGGCCAGTATTCCACTGTCAGATGGTAAAAGCGGGTCAATTCCAGTGCGCGGCGCTGGCTGGCGGGCGAGAGGGCAAGGACCAGATCGAAGGACGACAGGTCATCGCCCCATTCCTCCATCTCGTCGAAACTGCGGCTGCGGTGGCGCGACAGCTCCACCCCCAACTCCTTGCAGACAGCGACCGAGAAACCGTCGATCTCCAGATCGTTCTTCACGCCGACCGACTGGATATAGCACTGGGTGCCATAGAGCTTTTTCATGATCCCTTCAGCCATGGGGGAACGGACCGAGTTGTGGTCACAACAAAAGAGAACCGACTGCGGCAGATCCTCGTATGTCTTGTCACCCTCCTGCAAGATCAGCCCCCGAAGTGCAGCACGCAGATCAGGGTAAAGAGGCGGCGGGCGGTGTCAGTATCAACCTCGGCCTTCCCCTCAAGGCGTTCCTGCAACACGCGCGCGCCCTCGTTGTGGATACCACGGCGGGCCATGTCGATCGTCTCGATCTGGCTCGGAGGCAGCTTTTTGACCGCGTCGAAGTAGCTTTCGCAGATCTGGAAATAATCCTTCACCACCTGCCGGAACGGCCCAAGCGAGAGATGGAATTCGCCCGCAGGGCTGTCGTCTTCCTGTTTGATATCAAAGACCAGACGGCGCTCCTTGATCGCCAGACCCAGCTTGTAGGGGCCCGGCGGCACGTCGCGGTCATCGCGGGCGGGCAGAGCAAAGCTGTTGTCTTCGAGCAGATCGAACATGGCGACGCGACGCTCCTGATCAATCTCGGGCGTCGGCGGCGGCAGATTGCGGTCGTCGATGTCGATATGGGTGATCTTGCTCATGCATCCCCCTTGTTCAGACGGTCCAGACGGGCGCGGACAGATAGCCCATGCGCCTCAAGGCTTTCGGATTGCGCTAGACGTTCGGCGGCGGGGCCGATGGCGGCCAGCGCCTCGGGCGTCATGCGCGAGAGTGTGGTGCGTTTGATGAAATCCATGACAGACAGCCCGCTCGAAAACCGTGCCGAACGTGCCGTAGGCAGCACGTGGTTCGGCCCGCCAATGTAATCCCCGATCGCTTCGGGAGTCCAACCCCCGATGAAGATCGCACCGGCATGGGTGATCCGCTCTGACAGCGCCTCGGCATCTGCGGTGCAAAGCTCAAGGTGTTCGGGCGCGATCCGGTCGGACAGGGCCACCGCCTCGTCGAAATCGCGCACGGTGATCACCGCGCCAAAATCACGCCAGCTCGCCCCCGCAATCGCGCGGCGTTCGAGGGTTTCGAGGCGCTTGTCCACAGCCGCAGCCACCGCCTGCCCGAAGGCGGCATCATCCGTGATCAGGATCGACTGGGCGCTTTCGTCATGCTCGGCCTGAGACAACAAGTCGAGCGCAATCCAGTCGGGAGCATTGTCCTTGTCCGCGATCACCAGGATCTCGGACGGTCCTGCAATCATGTCGATCCCGACCTTGCCGAATACCCGACGCTTGGCGGCGGCGACAAAGGCATTGCCGGGGCCGGTGATCTTGTCCACCGGCGCAATGGTTTCGGTGCCATAGGCCAG
>CAXQAV010000342.1:0-5066 GCA_964221795.1 Luminiphilus sp.
GCTGGGTCACAATCAAGGATGCCGTCAAAAAGCCGATCCCTGAGAACGTGATCTACCCTGCTGGCCTCAAGTCGCTGGACGAAGAAGCTAAGCGTCTGGCCGAAGAAGCTGCTGCACAAGCCGCTGCCGAGGAAGAAGCCGCAGCAAAGGCTGCTGCCGAAGCCGAGCAGGCTGCTATTGATGCGGCTGCCGCTGCAGAAGAAGGAGCCGAGAACAATGAAGGCTGATGCAATCAATCTGGACGGCAAGAAGGCCGGTTCCGTCGAACTGAACGACGCTATCTTCGGTCTGGAGCCCCGTGCGGACATCCTGCACCGTGTCGTTCGCTGGCAGCGCAACAAGGCAATGGCAGGCACACACGACGTGCTGGGCCGTTCCGAAGTGAGCTACTCCACCAAGAAGATCTACCGCCAGAAGGGCACCGGTGGCGCACGCCATGGTTCCCGTGGTGCGCCGATCTTCCGCAAAGGTGGTACCTACAAGGGCCCAACCCCACGTAGCCACGCCCACGACCTGCCCAAGAAGTTCCGGGCACTCGGTCTCAAGCACGCCCTGTCCGCGAAAGTGGCCGCAGGCGAGCTGGTGATCGTTGACACCATCGAAATCAAGGACGCCAAGACCGGCGCGCTGGCCAAAATGGTCGGCAACCTAGGCTGGAAGCGTGCGCTGATCATCGACGGTGCTGAAGTGAACGAAAACTTCAAAAAGGCCGCCGCCAACATCACAACCCTGAACGTACTCCCATCCATGGGTGCCAACGTTTACGACATCCTCAAGTCGGACACACTCGTGCTGACCAAAGCGGCTGTCGAAGCTCTGGAGGCTCGTTTATCATGAACGCCAAAGCAGAACACTACGATGTGATCCGCAAGCCGGTCATCACCGAGAAAGCAACCATGGCGTCCGAACAGAACGCTGTTGTTTTCGAAGTCGCGATCGACGCCAACAAGCCGATGATCAAGGAAGCTGTCGAGGCTCTCTTCGGTGTGAAGGTGAAAGCCGTCAACACCACGATCACCAAAGGCAAGGTCAAGCGTTTCCGTGGCCAACTGGGCACCCGCAAGGATGTCAAGAAGGCCTATGTGACGCTCGAAGAAGGCAATACGATCGACGTCTCGACCGGTCTCTAAAGACCATCGCCTGAAAAGAATGACGAAAGGCCCTCGCAGTTGCGGGGGCCTTTTCGCTTTGTACGCTTGTTAGTTTGGGGCATCCGGTCCAGTCTTCTGCGGACCAAGTGGAGCGCTCAGATGCCAGTTGACCGCGAAATGACAACCGACCCCGCCGTCTATTTCGCCCGCGGCTGTGGCCGCTGCGACCGCTTTGATACGCAGGACTGTTCCACCACGATTTGGGCAGAAGGCCTCTCGGCTTTGCGGGCCCTCTGCCTTTCCCAAGGGCTGGAGGAAACCGCGAAATGGGGCCATCCCTGCTATATGCATGCCGGTCGCAACATCGCCCTGATCAATGCCTTTCGGGGCGAGTTCAACCTGACCATGATGAATGCGGCCCTGCTCTCGGACGCGGGCGGGTTGTTGGAGAAGGCGGGCCCTAATGCCACAACCCCGTCCATCGCGAGGTTCACAACGCTGGAGGCGCTCGCGGCCGCCACTCCCGCGCTGCGGCGAATGATCGGTGAACTGAAGGACCACGCCGAGAAAGGGACCAAGCCACCCAAAGTGGAGCGCGAGGTCCCGATCCCCGACGAGCTAATCGACGCGCTAGACGCCGACCCCGAATTGGCCGAGGCCTTTGCCGCGCTGACACCGGGGCGGCAGAAAAGCTATGCCTTCAACCTGAACCAGGCCAAGCAGTCAGCAACGCGCGTGGCACGGATCGGAAAGTTTCGGGAGAAAATACTGGCAGGAAAGGGGGCGATGGAGAGGTAGGCTAGAACTCTGTCTTGGTTTCCTTCATTCGCCGTGGTTGGTGGATAGGCGTTGGTGAACTATCCATAACCCCCTTGCCACCCGTTCGCCTCCCCCCTATAAGCCCGCTATTCCACAGCCTCGGATTCGTCCGGGGCTGTGTGTTTTATCGTCGGGGACCTTCGGGGCCCTTTACCACATAGGCCTCGCAAGAGGCCGCCAAGCAAACGGAAGAAGCTAACATGGCACTCAAGTCGTACAAACCGACGACGCCGGGCCAGCGTGGGCTGGTGCTGATCGACCGTTCGGAGCTTTGGAAAGGACGTCCAGTCAAAGCCCTCACTGAGGGTTTGACCAAGTCGGGCGGCCGGAACAACACCGGACGGATCACCATGCGTCGCATTGGTGGGGGCGCAAAGCGTCTTTACCGCATCGTCGATTTCAAGCGCAACAAACTGGACATGTCCGCCGTTGTCGCCCGCATCGAATATGACCCGAACCGCACCGCCTTCATCGCGCTGATCCAGTACGAAGACGGCACACAGAATTACATCCTTGCCCCTCAGCGCCTTGCTGTTGGTGACAAGGTGATCGCCTCCGCCAAGGCTGACATCAAGCCAGGCAACGCCATGCCATTCTCGGGCATGCCGATTGGTACGATCGTTCACAACATCGAGCTGAAGCCAGGCAAAGGCGGCCAGATCGCCCGTGCAGCCGGCACATACGCACAGTTCGTCGGTCGTGACGGCGGCTACGCTCAGATCCGCCTGTCCTCGGGCGAACTGCGTCTGGTCCGTCAGGAATGCATGGCCACCGTTGGTGCCGTGTCGAACCCTGACAACTCCAACCAGAACATCGGTAAGGCTGGTCGCAACCGTCACAAGGGCATCCGCCCATCCGTCCGCGGTGTTGCAATGAACCCGATCGACCACCCACACGGTGGTGGTGAAGGCCGCACATCCGGTGGTCGTACGCCTGTGACACCTTGGGGCAAAGACACCAAGGGTACCCGCACACGCAACAAGAACAAAGCATCGCAGCGCCTCATCGTGCGTTCGCGTCATGCGAAGAAGAAAGGCCGTTAATCATGGCTCGTTCCGTCTGGAAAGGCCCATTCGTCGACGCCTATGTCTTGAAAAAGGCAGAAGCTGTGCGCGAAAGCGGCCGCAACGAAGTGATCAAGATCTGGTCGCGTCGTTCCACCATCCTGCCTCAGTTCGTTGGTCTGACGTTCGGCGTCTACAACGGCAAGAAGCACGTCCCTGTATCCGTCACAGAAGACATGATCGGTCAGAAGTTCGGCGAGTACTCGCCAACCCGCACCTATTACGGTCACGCTGCTGACAAGAAAGCGAAGCGGAAGTAAGCCATGAGCAAGGATAAGAATCCCCGCCGCGTGGCCGATAACGAAGCAATGGCAAAACTGCGCATGCTCCGTACGTCCCCGCAAAAGCTGAACCTCGTTGCCGGTATGATCCGCGGCAAGAAAGTCGAACAGGCTCTGAACGACCTGACTTTCTCGAAAAAGCGCGTATCCCAGGACGTGAAGAAGTGCCTTCAGTCCGCTATCGCCAACGCTGAAAACAACCACAACCTTGACGTCGATGAACTCGTCGTTGCCGAGGCTTATGTTGGTAAGAACCTGACGATGAAGCGTGGCCGTCCCCGTGCCCGCGGTCGTTTTGGCAAGATCATCAAGCCATTCGCCGAAATCACCATCAAGGTGCGTCAAGTTGAGGAGCAAGCATAATGGGTAACAAAGTAAACCCCGTCGGAATGCGCCTCCAGGTCAACCGCACCTGGGACAGCCGTTGGTATGCAGATACCAAGGACTACGGCGATCTTCTGCTTGAAGACCTGAAGATCAAGGACTTCATCAAGAAGGACTGCGCACAGTCCGGCGTCAGCCGCGTGATCATCGAGCGTCCGCACAAGAAGTGCCGCGTCACGATCCACGCAGCCCGCCCCGGTGTGATCATTGGCAAAAAGGGTGCTGACATCGAAGGTCTGCGCAAGAAGCTGTCGAACCTGACTGCTTCCGAGCTGCACCTGAACATCGTCGAAGTCCGCAAGCCTGAACTGGACGCAGCCCTGGTCGCTGAATCCATCGGTCAGCAGCTTGAGCGTCGTGTGTCCTTCCGTCGCGCCATGAAGCGCGGCGTACAGAACGCGATGCGCATGGGTGCCCTTGGTATCCGCGTGAACCTTGCTGGCCGTCTGGGCGGTGCAGAAAGCGCGCGTACCGAATGGTACCGTGAAGGCCGCGTGCCACTGCACACCCTGCGTGCCGACATCGACTATGCGCACTACGAGGCTACCACGCCTTACGGCATCATCGGCATCAAGGTGTTCATCTACAAGGGTGACATCATGGAGCATGATCCGTCTGCGCACGACCGCAAACATGCCGAGCTGCAAGAGGGCGCTGTCCCTCGCGGCCCGCGCCGCTAAGGAGGGCATGAGACATGCTGCAACCAAAGCGCACTAAATTCCGCAAGATGCACAAGGGCCGCATCCGTGGGGAAGCCAAGGGCGGGTCTGACCTGAACTTTGGCACCTACGGCCTGAAAGCCCTCGAGCCCGAGCGGATCACCGCACGTCAGATCGAAGCTGCACGTCGCGCCATGACACGTCACATGAAGCGTCAGGGCCGTGTGTGGATCCGTATCTTCCCAGACCTGCCTGTCACTTCGAAGCCTATCGAAGTCCGTATGGGTAAAGGTAAGGGTTCGGTCGACTTCTGGGCCTGCAAGGTCAAGCCGGGTCGCGTGATGTTCGAGATCGACGGCGTGAACGAAGAGATCGCCCGCGAAGCCCTGCGTCTGGCCGCGATGAAGCTGCCGATCAAGACACGGACCGTGGTTCGCGAGGACTGGTAAAGTGGTGTCGGGGTGAACCCCGACCCACGTGAGAGAAAAGAAACCCCCGTCGAGAGATCGGCGGGGTTTTTTGTTGCTGCGAGCGCCTTAGTTTCCGCTACCGATGTCAGAAAACCGCTCTGGAAGGTGAAGCACTCCAACAGGGTTCTCTGAGAATAACATTGAGTAACCGCCACGGTTTGCGTGGTTCGCAACCATATTCGACTGAAGGTGCCGGATCAGATTGGGTGCAGCATCGTCAAATGCCTGTGCTTCCGCCTTGATCACCTTCCGCGACAACCGCCGGAAGATCGTATCATGGGCATTCCAGAACCTCTGC
>CAXQAV010000343.1:0-4777 GCA_964221795.1 Luminiphilus sp.
TTCCACGAATGAACGCGAGTTGTTTGATGTATTCGTAAAAGGTCGCTGCCGTATCGGTGGCGCTACGAGACGCATCCTCGCATTCGATGGCGAGTGCAGCCCTCATTGCCACTACATCGCAAGCAGCGGGATCGCCATTCCGAAAATCTTCTGCCAGTCGTCCCCCGCTGCCCGATTGTCGCCAACTTTTTCATTCTCGCAAGCCCGGACGGAACGGCGATGTGCGGACTCTGCCTTGGGCCGCCAGTCGCTTCCGAGCCGAATTATCTCGTCATCACGCCCAGCCATGAGAAAGACGCCGTCCGCTCGCCTGCACGTATAAGAAAGCGCCTCGCGGATGATCCAATCAAAACATCGATGCTCGAGCCAAAGTGCTGGCATCGTTGAGAGCGCTTCCTCGGCGAGCCGTTCCAACATGAAGCTCTTGATCGGCACGTTGCAGTTCCGCTTCCACTGCTTGAGCATCATCGCCGTGGGTTTGAGCAGGCCATTATATTTTCGGTCGGCCTCCTCGATCCGCTGTCGTTCGGCCAATGAATCGACCACCTTCCAAGACCCGCCCTCAGCAGCATCGCAAATGATCACGCCACCACCCTCGGCGACAAAGCCCGGAACGACCTCGATCATCAGCGAATTAAACTCAAGAGCGACTACCTGTCGATCACCTTTGATCTTCGTGCGAGCGTGGCGGTCGGCCAGCGGTCTCTTCACAAGTTGAAGAAGGGCCGATTGCCCGTTGCTCTCATACGCATCGTATCGAGCAAAGAGATCCGTCGGCAGCAAGTAGATGATGTCAGCATCGTTGGCCGGCGAGATGACCGTGCCCTTCCCCCAGGACCCGACAAGCTGCGTGTTACAATCGTGGGCGGTCCCGTAGAAACGCTTATTCAGGGAGCGGGCGATGCCGGCGATCTTTGTTCCAGCGTCAACTAAGTGATTTTGGTTCGGCCGCAACGCCGCCTCCAGCGACCTAAAGCGCGAATGAGCAAAGCGCCACGGCTCCGCGCGCGTCGGAGCGATCGTGTCTGACAGTCTGACGAGGGCGTTCGTGTATGATGGGAGGCCGTTGGAGAGCGCCGCGGCGAAACCGCCAGCGGTGCGCTTGTCTGAGGCCGTGGACCGAGAGCCGAGAGCTTCACCAGCGGCAGATAGTGCCCCGGGGCGATGCAAAAAACCATCCGACCCGAGACCGGATCGGCTGAACTCGTTCTGCGTGACGCTCCTGGCGCGGTCCCAGTTGTTCATGGAACTATAGATACACCCCCATCATCTCGTGGTCAAGTCAAGCAATAGCGCAAAATGTTGCTCCTATATCGACCTACGCCGATTGAAGCGCCCGTTGTCACCATGCTGTTGAACTTCGTTAAGGTAAAATGCCAGCCTCTGCTCTCGAAACTGCGAGGGCCCTTTGAAGGTTACGCTACACGGGCGTCGCGTAACCTTTTTGCCGAAATTCGTCTGAAAACCATTGTTCACGCGGGAACAATGGTTTTCACACCACCCCAAACAACCAAAATTCAGCAACAATTTGCAGCTCAAACCACGTCGCAGAAAGAAAACAGGGCAACCGCTGAAAGCATTGTTCACGCGTGAACAATGCTTTTTGATCGAAAACAAAAAAATCGTCAGGCGCATCGATATCGACTGAATCGATTGCGACCACCAAAAATCGCGATATCGCACCTTACACGCATGAACGTCACCATTGCGCTGCAATATTATTCGATGTCATACTTTTTCAAGATCATATCATCTACCTATTCGCACGCGAGGTCGTGACTACATTAAGGCGTCAGCTATCATGATGGACATGTTGCAAGCCCTGAAACCGTTCGAAGCTCCATTGGCATTCGTGGTCATCGCTCTAATTCTCTACCCGCTGGGCCGATTGTCGATGTGGATCCTTTGGCGAATGGCGCGGTCAATCGCGAACTTCTTATGGGGCGAGGTGGGCGTCTGCAATGTTGATAGGGCGCTCCATCCGGCCCCCCACCTGAAGCCCCGCTGCCCGAACAGCGGTGACAGCTAACTGTGGCCCCGCGCAAGCCGTAGGAAGCAGCGTGTCAATACTCCTCAACATCCATAATAGAAGTTTTTCGCGCAGGAGTGCCACCAACTCTCAGGTCGTTTTCTGATTTAGGGGGGCTGGTTAGAACAACCGCTAATATCAGGACACCCCAATTCGGGCCGTAACTTTTTCGAGCGCGTCGAGCGCAACTTTGTCCAAAATCTTTACTCCGTCGATGTAGATTCCACCATCGCGCAGCTCGGCTTCAACCTCATGCCAGAATGTGGCCGTCAAAAGTTTGCCGATCTCTTGAAGCGCATCGTCTGGAAGCGCCCCCACCTCATTCAGTGAAGGAAGTGCTGTTTGCGACGAGGATGTGGTTTGATCCTGACCCGCCCAAACAGCTTGAGGAACCGCCTTCTTTAGCCATGCAAGCTTCGCCAAGAGATGATCTCTCTCCTGAATAACCTGCCGAATTCGCGATCGGTCGACCTCGTTCCCGATCGCGTTTAGGACTTGAAGATCATTTCGGCTTTTGCGAGAGCTCCGCTTGGGGTCCACCTGTGCGATAAGTTCGACGAGATGACCGTAATCCTTTTGCTTCCGGATGGAATGACCGTTCGGCCCCCCAGCGGAATGAGAAAGACGACCCACTGATTCTTTGTTCAGTGACTTGCCCTGCTCAATTAACGTCATCCCTGCGTCCCAAATCGCATCGATCGCTTTTGCACGCCGCGGATGCTCTGCCTTGTAGGCATCCTTGAAAGTTCGCGCGACTTCGAGGTTGGCATTGATCGCTTTACTCATGCATTGTTCCTTGTCAGCTCGAGGTAGGTGCCAAGCGAACTATCTCGTCGAGTGACCGCGGGCTCCCGCTGGATAGTTTCTACGAATGCGTCATAATTCCCGATAATCACGACCTGCTCCGCCGCCCTTGTGATAGCTGTATAAACCAGCGATCGATCCAACATTCCATTGGGATGAATGACAAAGATTACACGTCGCCATTCTGAACCTTGGGACTTGTGGATAGTCATCGCGTAAGCAGGCTCAATTCGCTTCTCATCTCCCTGACGATACAAGACATGAACTTTGCCCTCTATCAGGACTTTTCGCCCAGCCAGATATCGCCCCATCGACCCGTTGCTCAGATCTCGATCAACGTCATTTTTTACAAAGATCACCGGGTCACCCTGCCGGATATCTGGCGCACCAGGAAAGGTTGGTCGACCAGAGCCATTTAGCGAAGAAAAAATGCGATTGATGTTTTCGGTTCCGCTGGGTGTCTTCCTTAGAGATGCGAGGATCTGGATCTGATCTGGATCCGCGTCACTCGAAAGTTCTTGCACAATGTCCTGTAGTTTCGTGGGCGTTTCCATCTGCGTGGCATGAACAAAGCTCACGCCCGGGGCAATACCTTCGAATGGCGGTATCTTTGGAACAGTCCCCTCTCTGATGCTTGCGGCTGCCTTGGGAATTCCCGATCCGGGTCCTTGCCGATAGATGTGTTCGAGCGTCACGGTAGGCACGTTATTTAGGATGTCCACGAAAGGCTTGCCTGCGCCAATAGGAGGAAGCTGTGCCGGGTCACCGACCATCAAGATACGGGCGCCCCTCGTTTTCCTAATCAGGTCCCAGAGGCTTGGGACATCAACCATCGAGGCTTCGTCGATGACGAGAACATCGCGCTCATGAAAAGATCTTGTCAGGACCTTTCCATCAGGACGCATCTCGCGCACCAATGGATTATATTGGACGCTGGTGATAGTCCGAGCCCGGACTCCAGCAGCGTCGGTCAACCGACGAGCGGCCCGACCAGCCAACGCCATCGGCTGCGGGGAATACCCCGCAGCCTTCAGCGCCGCGAAGACGACGGACAAGACCGTCGTCTTTCCGGCTCCGGCATATCCGGCAATAGCGGCTATCTGGGAGGTAAGAGGCAGCGTGACAGCGGCCTTCTGTGTAGGATCGAGGGTCATTCCAGATTGCGCCTCCAATTGCATTACGATTTTACCAATTGGTGCTTCGAGGGCTGAAGTCGGAAATAGGTCCGCTTGGCATTGAACTCTTGTCATAGCAGCGGCGATCTGGCGCTCCATCAAAGCCGCACCAACTCCTTGAACCCCCTCTTTTACGTGGGTCAGGACCCCATCATCCACCGCGAAATCTATCGCCTCACTGGCATGCTTGAGTTCGACGCCATGTATCCTTCTGGATAGACGAGCCAGCACACCAGTCTCGGTCCATGTATGTCCATCCTCCCTTCGTTCGCTCAAAGCTGCCTCCACCGCGCCGACCAGGCGGCGGGGATCATCGCAAGGGATCTCCGCCTTGCGTCCCACAATGTCGACCGCAGTCCAGGATTCGCCCCAACTAACCAAGAGATATGGGTTGCGTCTCAAAGCATGCGCGCCTACCGAGCCCCAGCATCTCAATATGCGGCGGGCAAGACTCCTATCAATTCCAAGGCTGTCAAGCCATCGCGCCAGGTCGATCTCGTTTGCATGATCGGGGTATTCAGCGATCAGACCAGCCGCTACTGCCCGGGGCAGAACATCATAGAGCTCCTTGTCGGCGGACAGAATGCGATCGTGAAGACTTTGGCCAAATCGCTCAACAAGCATATTAGCGCGGGCCGGCCCAATTCCCCCAAAAATACCAGACCTCGATAAAAGAGAACGTAGCGCAACCTGTTCTTTAGATCTTTTAGCTAAACGTTCCCTCTGAGCCGAACCGCCCATCAGTCGATTTCTTTCGCTGGGAAAAGCC
>CAXQAV010000344.1:0-3809 GCA_964221795.1 Luminiphilus sp.
CGTGTGCTCTTCCGATCTCGAAGGTGTAACCGATGGAGGTGCGTCGGCGGTGCTGGCGGCCTCGATCTTCCACTTCGGCACCTACACGATTGGCGAAGCCAAGGCCCACATGGCGGCCGCTGGCATCCCTGTGAGGCTGACATGACGCTGGATGATCTTTTCGCCACGATCGAGGCCCGCAAGGGCGGCGACCCCGAGAGCAGCTGGACGGCGAAGCTCTTGTCCAAGGGTCCCGAAAAATGCGCCGAGAAATTCGGCGAAGAGGCTATCGAAGCGATCATCGAGGCCGTCAAAGGTGACAACGACCGCCTCACGTCTGAGGCGGCCGATGTGCTCTATCACCTGCTCGTTATGCTGGCATCGCGCGATGTAGCGCTATCGGATGTTCTTGCAGAACTCGCGCGACGTCAGGGCACCTCAGGAATTGCCGAGAAATTCGCGCGAGACTGAGCGTCAGCTGGCGCGCAGGGCGCCGTTCATCCACTGGACGATGTAGCTGTCGCTGAAGAACCCCTCGAACATGGCCCGCTGGCGCTGCGTCTGCTGGCGCTCAAAGTCCATCTGGCGCAGAATCTCGCGTGCCTCATTCTCACGCAATGCCTTCTTTGCCATCCGTGCTGCCCGTTCGGCAATATGGGACTGGCCGGGGCGGCGGCGGGCGGAACGGGCTGTCTCGAGATTGAACTCGGCCACCCACTCGGGCCGGTAGGCCGCCTGCAGCGCGCATTGCTGGGGAGCCTTTGGTGTGGCCTTTTCGGCCACCGGCTCAGCCTCGCCTGTCAGCACATGCTTGTTGGTCTCCTCCACAAATGCCGCGATTTCCTTCAGCGGCACGGCGAGCGGCATCTTGACGACCCGTTCCTTCTTCTGCTCGGCCTCGATCCGCGACAGCCAGGCGCGCACGCTCTGGATGCGTTGTGCGGGGTCGACGTTCAGCGCTGCATCGATGGTTTCCAGAACGACCTGATCGAACTGCGGGAACCGCCCGACCAGAGGCCTGCATGGATCAGTTGCCCCCCGAGAGACAGCCTCGTGACGGGTCTTGGCATCCGCCGGTGCCTTGCCTGTAATCAGATGGTACATTGTCGCGCCCAGCGCATAGAGGTCACTGCTGGTCCCCTGCCGCGCGCCTGTGCTGTAGAATTCGAATGGCGAGTAGCCGTCTTTGACAACCAGCATGCTGGCCCCTGCCCGCGCGACCTTGTTGGCGTCCTCACGGACCGCACCGAAGTCGATCAGGATCGGGCCGCCCCATTTATCCAAGAGGACGTTATCGGGTGAGATATCGCGGTGCAGCAGATCATTGTCGTGCACCAGCGCGATCGCGTCGAGCAGCTTGACCAGGATGCCGTGGATCTGGTCCGGGGTCAGCTCTTCGTCACCCAATTCGATGATGTCGCTCAGATCGCGGCCTTCGATCAGGTCCAGAACCATGTAGGCGGTGCCGTTTTCTTCGAACACCTGATGGACACGCACGATATTGGGATGGCGCAGCATTGCGATGCTGCGAGCTTCGCGCAGGAACATGCCGACGATTTGTCGGAATGTGTCTGCAAAGCTCTCGGCATCGACATGCACGCGACTGCCGCTGCGGCGACAGTAGCCGTCGGCGAAACATTCCTTGACCACAACTGTGCGGTCGAGGCTAGTGTCTTCGGCAAGGTAGGTGATCCGGAACCCGCCAGCACCCATCTGCTGGTCGATCCGGAATTCTCCGTTTTGCAAGAGTGTATCTGGAGGCAGCGCGTCGGCAGGTGCGACGGGGGCTGCTCCGGCTTCGAGGATTCTGGTCTGTTCTAAGGTATTCACCATAGTCTCTGGAGTGGACAGGGACAAAACAATGCACTGTGAATGCCTCAGCATGTGAGCCATTAACATGAACAGTCAATGAACCTGTGTTGTGGGGAATTTATGTAGGCAAGAGTCTGCCGAAAGCCCCTTCAAAGCAAGGGGATTCACGCCGAGACTACCCGTATGGGCTAGTCAAATACCCATAAAATAAAGGGAAATATTGGCGGATCAACGCCGCTAGCTCAGTCGGGAAGAGACTCGACCCGTCACGAATCCCCCCA
This sequence comes from Luminiphilus sp., assembly GCA_964221795.1. Classification (GTDB taxonomy): domain Bacteria; phylum Pseudomonadota; class Alphaproteobacteria; order Rhodobacterales; family Rhodobacteraceae; genus Yoonia. The sequence continues at coordinate 2,073 of CAXQAV010000344.1, forward strand.
TCCGCAATTCGTTGAACAGGCGCTGGTACTCGATTTTAGGGCAGCGGTTCTGCACTACATCCACACCGCACGCCTCGGCTTTGGCGGCGGATTCGGCATGTTCGACCCCGATCTGCATCCAGATCGTCTGCAGGTTCGGCCAACGTTCCAAGGCGGCATCAACGATGGGCGGGACGGCCTCGGAACGGCGGAAGATATCGACCATGTCCACGTCATCGGGCACGTCAGAGACATCGGCATAGACGGTCTCGCCAAAAAGCGTCTGCCCTGCCAGACCCGGGTGTACCGGAATCATCCGCATGCCTTTCAGCCCCAGATAGCGGGCCACGTAATAGCTGGGCCGGATCTGGTTGGCCGACACGCCAACGACGGCAACCGTCTTGGCGCGTTTGAGAATCGTGCGGAGGAAGTCATCGCTGTATGTCATGCCGCGACCCTAGCCTATGCGATCACCGGAAAAAAGCGCCCGGAAAGACCGGGCGCAGGTGTTGGAACGAGGGACAGTGAAGAAAGGCGGCGCAGTTCCAAGTGCTGCCACCCTCGCCCTAACAGCTATGCAGTTTCATTTCGGGTTGAAGTGCCGCTCAGGCAAACATGAACGCAGCGGAGGGGCCACCCCGCCATCAGTCGAAAACTTCGTCCACGGCGTCTTCGATCACATCCCAGAGACCCGACAGCATCTTGCGGCCAAAGCTCTTGCCCTTGCGCCGCTTGTGCGGCCGTGGCGGATGCCTGTCGGTGTGGATGTTATCATATTTGCGTTTGGGCGGCTTTGCGGCGGGTATGGCCGCGCGGGCTTCGGTCTGCGGCAGATGCTTCATTGCGTGCAGAGGCGCGCCGCAACTGCCGCAGCTCAGCTCGTACCGGTCCTTGCCGCGCAAGACCAGCGCAGCCTTGGTGCCGCAATAACAACAGGTCGCAATCTTTGTGGCCGCCATGCTCTCGCCTTTGCCCTATACCTTTACGGCATATAGGGCGACGGCGGCAGCATTTGAGACATTAAGAGAGCCAAAACCGCCCATTGCGTCAATTTTGACCAGCATGTCACAGGTCTCACGAGTCTTTTCGCGCAAGCCCGGACCCTCGGCCCCGAGGACCAGCGCAATCGGGCGGTCGCGTTGGCCGTCCACGGCGGCCTCGATGCTTTGCTCGGCCTCGCCTGCAAGCCCGAGAACCAGATAGCCCATGTCCTGCAGTTCGGTGATCGCATCCGAGAGATTGCGGACACGCAGGTAGGGCTGTCGTTCCAGCGCACCACTGGCGGTCTTGGCAAGTGCGCCGGTCTCGGGCGCAGAATGGCGTTGCACGGCGACAACCGCACGGGCGCCAAAAACCTCGGCCGACCGCAGGATCGCGCCGACGTTATGCGGATCTGTGACACGGTCCAGCAGGACGATCCGCGGCGGCATCGGGCCTTCACCCAAGGCCACGTCCTGCAAGCTGCCCCAATTGTGGGGCTTGACCTCGAGCGCGGCCCCCTGATGCACAGACTGCGGGTCAAGGGGCGCCGCGAACTTGCGCGGGTCAGAGATTTCCGGCTCAAGCCCGGCAGTCGCCACCGCATCGCCCAAGCGTTCCAAGGCATTGCGTGTCACCACCAGACGCAGTTTCTCACGACGTGGATTGAGCAGTGCATCACGGACCGCATGCAGGCCAAAGAGCCACACGGTTTCCTGTGCTGCCGCACGTTTGGACTGTTCCTTGGCAATGACCCACTTGGGCTTTTTCATGTCGCGT
>CAXQAV010000345.1:0-8481 GCA_964221795.1 Luminiphilus sp.
CGATCAGATCGCCACGTGCCTGTTTGATCGCAAGCGCAGCAAGGTCCGGATCATAGAGCGAGCCCTCGGCCATCACGCGGTTGACCGCCAGTGCCATCTGCTCGCGGATTTGCGCGACAGACACTTCCGGCACATCCGTATCACCGCGGCGCTCTTCGGCAAGCCATGCATGGGCGTTTTCAATCGCCCGCTCGCCGCCTTTGACAGAAACATACATCAGAGCACCTTTGTCGAACGGGGCACCGCAGCAAGTTGCGTGCCTGAGGTGAGGATAAAGTCGAGGCCGAGCGGGAATTGCGTGGCGTTCATCTGGAAGGCCGCACGGTCGGGCAGTGACAGCGTGATCTGATCCTTGATCCCCGGTCCCTTGAGAGTCGCGCCTGCCGCGACCAGGGTGTCGCTCTCGACGATCAGAGTGGCCGAACGGTCTGGGTATTCCGGTGTCCCGACCGGATAGATGCGCAGCGGGACCAGCCTATCCCACGTGCCCACCGCAAAATGGCATTGCGCTGGCCCAGTGAAGGGCGCGCCTGTGTGGAAGGCGATCCACTTGCGCACCTCAGGCGTGTCATGCGCGCCTGCCAAATAAACGGGCGTTTCCGTGTCGCAGAGGGTTAGGATCACTGTTGCTGCGGCGACGGACAAAGGCGCCGGTGGCACGGCGCCCGTCACGTCTTTGATCTGACCGGGGCGTGCTATGGCTTCCATGATCTGGCGGAAGGCGAGCGCGGATTGCTGGGCCGGTGCTGCAAAGCCACCTTGCAGGGCTTTGGTTTCCATTAATCCTCTCCCCTTGCCATTGTGAAGAATTCAACCTTTGTTGCCGCCGCTTTGGCGGCGCGGGAGTTGCTGCGGGCCAGTGCTTCGGTTTCCAGAGGTGTCAGAACCGCATCCCGCACGTCCGGTGCGGCATTGGTTTGCATCAAGGCGTCAATCAGCGCTGCCGCCTCGGCATCGGCCTTGCTGCGGCCCTGGATATAGGCATGACCGACCGTGCCGCAGGACAGTTGCAGGCAGGCGCGGGTCACCGACATCTCGCCCAGATTGAACGGCGCGCCTGTGCCACCTGCGCGTCCTCGGACCATGACCGCGCCGACCTCGGGCGGGCGCAGCCAAGTGAAATCGGGTCGGATCATGGCGGCGTCCAGCAGCGCGGCGACGCGACCGGCCGACGCTTTTGCCAGCAGGCCCATCCACGATTTCCGCGCGTTATCTGTGTCGGTGTGATGTTTCATCTCGACAACTTTCGCAATTACTATACAACTAGACATATCATAGCAGAAACGTTGTAAAACGGCACAAGAATTTTGTGAAATTTCAATGACACGGCACGGCTCCAAGCGAACACCCATCTGGCAGGCGATTGCCGCGGACCTGCGGGGCGATATTGCTGAAGGGCGCTACAGGCAGGGCGAGAAGCTCCCGACCGAGGCCGTGCTGGCAGCGCGCTTTGGCGTGAACCGCCATACGATCCGTCATGCGGTTTCGGCTCTTGTTGACGAGGGACTTGTCCATACGCGGCGGGGATCGGGGGCGTTCGTGACCTCAGCCCCCACGGACTATCCCATCGGCAAGCGGGTACGTTTCCACGAGAACCTGCGGGCCGCAGGACGCGCGCCCGCCAAGACGGTTTTGGCGCTTGAGACCCGCGCCGCTACTGCAGGTGAGGCCAAGGCCCTGCAGATTGCGGTCAAGGACCCGGTTCTTGCCTACCAAGGGCTCTCCAGCGCCGACGGGCAGCCGATTGCCTTGGCAGAGGCGCTCTATCCGCTTGGCCGGCTGCCGGGTCTGGAGGTCGCCATGGCCGAGGCGCAGGGGGTCACCGCGGCCCTCTCGGCGATCGGGGTCAGGGACTACACCCGCGTCTCGACGCGGGTGACGGCGGTTCTGGCCACCGCGACACAGGCGCTGCATCTGCAGATCCGCGAAGGTGCGCCGCTGATCCGGACCTCTAGCCTGAGCGTTGATCCGGATGGTCGGCCAGTCGAGCTGGGGCGCACATGGTTTGCGGGGGACAAGGTCACGCTGACCTTGGAAGGCTAGGTCTCGTATTTGTCGAGGAACGCGGCGGCGGGCAGTTTGCGGAAATCCACAAGCCTTTCGCGCAGGACCTCGTGTGACCAATCCCACCATGCCAGCGCGATCAGCCGTTCTGCAATGTCTTCGGGCTGGCGGCGGCGCAGCACCTTTGCCGGCGTGCCCGCAACAATGGTGTAGGGCTCCACATCCTTCGTCACCAGCGCGCCGGCCGCAACCACCGCGCCGTGCCCCAATGTCACTTCCGGCTTGATCATGGCCCCTGCACCGATCCATGTGTCCGCGCCAATGACGGCGCGACGCGACCTGCGGTGCGCAAAGAACTCTGCATCGTTCTCGACGTCATCCCAATAATCGGCAGAGCGATAGAGGAAGTGGTGGCAGGCCGCAGTATCCAGCGGATGATCCGTGGCCCCGATCCGGCTGAAGGCAGCGATATTCGCGAACTTGCCGATGGTTGCGTTGGCGATATCGGCATAGCGGTCGCAATAGGCGTAGTCTTCGAACGTGCTATGCGCGATGCGGCAGCCTGCGCCGACCTCGGTATAGGCGCCGAATGAACTGTCCGTGATGGTGCATCCTTCATGGACAAAAGGTCCATCCGCTTTGAGCCGTGCCATATCAGTCCTTCCGCCCGATCAGTCGTCCGCGCAGCCAGCCCGAGAACCAGTCCATCAGCATGACCATGACCACAATCAGAGTGATGTAGTAGGCAACCTCCTCCCAGTCCTTCTGGGTCTGGATTGCCTGTGTCAGCATGAGGCCGATCCCGCCGCCGGTAATCGCACCGATGATGGTAGCCGAGCGGGTGTTGGACTCAAGGAAATAGAGAACCTGCGCCAGCAGCACCGGAGCAACCTGCGGGATCACCCCGAAGCGATAGCGTTGCAGCGGTTTTGCCCCTGTCGAGGTCACACCGTCGATCTGTTTCTGATCGACGTTTTCGAGTGCTTCGGAGAATGTCTTGCCGAATGTGCCGGTATCGGTGACCAGAATGGCGAGCGCGCCGGTCAGGGGTCCTGGCCCGAAGGCGCGGGCAAGGACCACCGTCCAGATTAGCGCGTCCACACCCCGGACGAAATCGAACAGACGCCGCGTGATGGCACGGATCAGCAGGACGGGTGTGAAACGCTTGGCAGCGAGGAAGGCCAGCGGCAGGGCCACCATGGCCGCGCCGAACGTGCCGAGAAACGCCATCAGAATGGTCTCGCCAATCGCCCATGCCACATCCGCATGCCGCCACATCGGGTTGTTCCAGAAATCACTGGCAGCGCCGGCAATGTTGCCCCGCTCGGGGTCAATCTGCGCCCCGAACAGGATCTGAAACAGGCCCGCTCCGTGATAGGGGCTGTCAAAGGTAAAGAAGAACAGCTCCCATCCGGGGAAGTAGTTGAACACTTCGGTCTTGGAGCCGGTGATGGTCACGCGCCCCTCGGGCGTCGTGATCGCGACGCGGCGGTCAGAGGCGTTGATCCAGTCCGGGACGTCAGCGCCCAGATTTGTCGTGACCTGCCGCCCTGCGGCCTGTGCTGTGATCAACCCGAAGCCAGGGATGACGACCTCGGTCCGGTTGTCAGGCAGGAGACGGACGATCGTATCACCGCCCAGATCGACCGTGATGATCTCGTCACCTGTGACCCAATCGGGGCGTTGGCCTTCAGGATAGGCCCCTTTGCGCTCGCCTTCGACGGCATATTCCACCTCTCCGGTGCGGTTCTGGCGGGTGACATGGACCTTGTGCGACCAGCTATCGGAGGCCAGCGTGACCGCGTTGTCCCAATTCGCCCGCTCGATCAGTCCGCTGACGTTGAAGGCAAAGAACACATAGACGAAGTAGGCCAGGATCACGCTTGGAACAGCAAAAGCGATCATCCGTTTTCTGCCGATCATGCGCTCGGCCGTTGCCTTGTGAAGTGTCAGATCAGCAGCGGTCATTGGGCTCCTCCATCGCTCAGACGGTTGCGGTAGCGGCTCGACACCTGGTCGAAGACAACGATGGTCGAGAACAGCAGGATGAAGATCGCCGCTGCCTCGTCAAAACGCCCCGGCCCCCAGGCCATTGCATTGCGCAACTCGTAGCCGATGCCGCCCGCGCCAACGAAGCCGAGGATCGCCGAAGCGCGGATATTGATCTCGAAGCGGAGCAGGGCATAGCTGAGATAGTTGGGTGCAACCTGCGGCAGCACGCCTAGAAGCATGCATTGGGTCCAGTTCGCACCGGTGGAGCGCAGCCCCTCGACCGGTTTCAGATCGGCGTTCTCTGCCACTTCCGAGAACATCTTGCCCAAGGCGCCGGCTGTGTGCAGGGCAATCGCGATCATGGCAGGCACCGGCCCGCCGCCCAGCACGAAGATCAGCATCAGGGCGATGACAATTTCGGGAAAAGCGCGGAGAAAATCCATTGTGCGGCGGAAAACAGGGATCAGTCTTGGCCAGAGGGCAAGGCCGCGCGTGGACAGAAATGACAGGGCCAGAGCGGAACAAGCGCCGAATAGGGTCGAGACGGCGGCGATATTGATCGTTTCGATCAGCGAGGGCAGGTAATTCCACAAGAGCGCGGGCAGCTCGCCTCGTTTCGCCCATGCCTCGGACAGCACGTCGGCGGGATAGTCGCCGATCTGGTGCAGACCGTCCCAGAACCCGCCCGCGTTCCGGTCATCGGCGACCACAAAGCCACTGACCATCAACATCACAAAGATCAGCAGCATCAGCCCGCCATAGAGGCGGCGGCGCTGGACCTGCGCCAGATAGCTTTCACGAATATGGCTGATCTGCGCCGTGGCTGTCAGTTGCGCGTCTGTCATGGAACCCCCGGATACAAAAAGACCGGCGGCCTGAGGCGCCGCCGGTCGTTGGTCTGTCGGATCAGTTGCCGATCACGGCCTGACGGGCCGCGATAACCGATTCATAGGTGGAATGCTCGACGGGAATGAAACCCAGTGTCTCGCCTGCGGCAACACCGTAGGCACATTCCTGATCGACCTCATATAGGTTGTCGACGAGGTCGGTCATGGTGACTTTGACCTCTTCAGGCAGGGCTTTGCGCAGCACAACCGGACCCTCAGGGATGACTTTGGAAATCCAGATCTGCTGCAGTTCGTTCATGTCCACGAGACCGGCATCAACCGCGCGACGCAGTGCGCCCGAGTTGTATCCGTCTTCCCAGTTGCCCTGAGCATCTGCCCAGGTCACGCCACCGTCGATGTCACCGTTGAAAACAGCCACAATCGTCTGTTCGTGACCGCCGGTGAAAGTCACTTCACCAAAGTAGTCACCCGATTCCATCGACGCGCCGGTGGCCTGAGGGATTTCGATGGAAGGGATCAGGTAGCCGGACGTCGAGTTCGGGTCTCCGAAGCCAAAAACCTTGTCCTGCATGTCCTCCAGCGATGTGATCCCGCTGTCCACACGGGCAAAACCGATGGAGTGGTAGCCGATGGACCCATCGAGGTTCTGTTTGACCAGCACAGGCTCGACAGCGTCGGGGTCTTGCAGATATGTCGCCGCATAGGCCGAAGCGCCCAGCCATGCCATGTCGATTGTGCCACCCAGAAGGCCCTGGATGACACCGTTGTAGTCGGCGGGGGCAAACAGCTTGACTTCAACGCCAAGTGCTTCGGAGGCATAGTCCTGCAGGCAGCCGTAGTTATTCAGACGGTCCTGCGCGTTCTCGCCGCCCAGAATGCCGATGCGGAATTCGGTGATGGCCGCTTCCTGTGCCATGACGGCGGGGGACAACGCAGTCGTGGCGAGCAGGGCCGATGCGATGATCTTTTTCATTGGTTTCTCCGTTTCAGAGTAGTGGGTTGAGAAAAAATCAAGCCGTCACGCGGGGGCGGGACGGCTGTGTGAGTGTCTCGAGCTGGGTCGAGGTTGCGCTTTCGGAAAAATCTGCGCCTGCCCCGTAGATGTCGCGGGCGACGCCCGTGGTCAGCTGGTCAGGACGCCCGTCAAAGACAATACGTCCGTGACGCATACCGATCACTCTGTCGCAATAGCGTCGCGCGGTGTCGAGCGTGTGGAGGTTGGCGATCACCATCCGGCCGTCCTGCTCGTGAATGTCACGCAAGGACTGCATCACCACTTGCGCGTTCATCGGATCAAGCGACGCGATGGGTTCATCCGCCAGAATGATCTCGGGGTCCTGCATCAAGGCGCGCGCGATGGCGACGCGTTGTTGCTGGCCACCTGATAGCGCGTCGGCGCGCTTGGCCGCCTGTTCAGCAATGCCCAGACGCCCGAGGATATCGATAGCCTGATGGATGTCTTCCTGCGGGTAGAGATTGAACATCGTCGCGAGTGTCGAGCGACGGTTGAGCGTGCCATGCAGAACGTTTGAAACGACATCCATGCGCGGAACCAGATTGAACTGTTGAAAGATCATCGCGCAGCGTGACTGCCAGTCACGTAGGGCAGCGCCCTTGGTGGCGGTGACAACCGTGCCCTTGTAGGTGATGGTGCCGGAGGTCGCGCTTTCCATCCGGTTCACGATCCGCAACAGCGTCGACTTGCCTGCGCCCGAGGCACCAATGATGCCGATCATCAACGGTTCATCCGCGATGATATTGACCTGATCCACAGCAGTTTTGGTGCCGAACGTCTTGGTCAGCGTTTCAATCTTGAGCATGGCGTCCCCCATATGTCGTGGGCACGCTAGGTTCGTTCGGTGACGCTTTCTTTGCAGTTACGATTCATTTTGATGAAAGCTTTGCGACGGAAATGTAATAGATAGACAACTTCCGGCTGTGGGATAGTTCTGCCTCAGTCCTCTCGCTTGCCGCCATTGTCACCAAACTGATGCGGACGAGGCAGCAGCTAAGACCTGAGGATGAAACGGCTTTAGGTGACAGATCAGAACACAGCGACCATGATTCCGCTGATGCTTTGGTGTCGGATACAGTGACCGGATCAAGGCTGGCGACCGAGCTCTAGACCTTGCTGGTCGCCCTACGCATCAGGTGCGCAGAACTTCAGATAGAGCAATTCGATCAGATTGCGGACCAAGGGATCTGAAATGGCGTAGTATATCTGGCGGCCGTCACGTCTGGCGGTGACGATGCCTTCGGATTTCAGGCGTGCAAGATGTTGCGAAACCGCAGACTGGCTTGCACCGACCTGCGCCTCGATCGCCGCGACTTTCTGTTCTCCGCCGAGGAGCTCGCACAAGACCTTCAAACGGTCCCGATGCGCGATTGATTTCAGGAACCGCGCAGCCCGCTCCGGCGCATCGGAGCCACCGCCGGTGAATACGGCAAGTGCATCTTCGGGGATGTTGATCTGGATTTGCATGGTCAAGGCCTCACGCGGTTTCGGCTGGATATATAGGCCGCCGGAGGAAATATTCAACTTTTTTAATATTTCTGGTGTGGGGCTGTTGACATATTACGAATTTATAATATTTGAGGTGCAGATCAAATGGAGACCCCAGATGAAACCTCAAGTTACACCATTCTTCGATGAAGCTACTTTCACAGCTTCCTTTGTCGTCACAGACCCCGACACCAAGCATTGTGCGATTGTCGATTCCGTTCTGGATTTCGACTATGCGTCGGGCCGGACCGATTTCCGGTCGGCGGACCAGATCATTGCCTCTGTGCAAGAGAACGGTCTGACCGTGGACTGGATCCTCGAAACCCATGTCCATGCCGACCATCTGAGCGCCGCTCCCTATCTGCAGGAGAAACTTGGCGGCAAGATCGGCATCGGCGAAAAGATCACCGTGGTTCAGGATACCTTCGGCAAGGTTTTCAACGAAGGCACAGAATTCCAGCGTGATGGCAGCCAGTTCGACAAGCTCTTCGTCGAAGGCGATACCTTCACGGTCGGCAGTATGCAGGCCAGTGTCCTGCACACACCCGGACACACACCTGCTTGCCTGACATATGTGATCGAAGACTCGGCTTTCGTCGGTGACACGCTGTTCATGCCTGACTTTGGCACCGCGCGTGCTGACTTCCCTGGCGGTTCGGCTGAAACGCTTTACGCGTCCATCCAGAAGCTCTTCACGCTGCCTGACGAGACCCGGGTCTTTGTCGGCCACGACTACAAGGCACCTGGCCGCGACGAATATGCATGGGAAACCACCATCGGGGCGCAAAAGGAACTCAACAAACACGTCGGCCAAGGTCGCGGTGCGGAAGAGTTTGTCGCGATGCGCAACAAGCGTGACGCTGAACTGGCCATGCCGAGGCTGATTGTCCCCTCGCTGCAGGTCAACATGCGGGCCGGACAGATGCCGCCCGCAGAGGCTGACGGCAAGGTCTATCTCAAGGTTCCGGTCAACGTGCTTTAGGGCCGTTGCCGGACGATCCAAAGCAACAGAATTGCCGGCGGTTCGAACACCGGACAGGCGGGCGCAGTTTCTCTCGGACGTGCCAGAGAACTGCGTCCTGCCAGCACACTCATGAGGCAACCAAATGGGTCTCAAGCACATCTCCCCGAACC
>CAXQAV010000346.1:0-4876 GCA_964221795.1 Luminiphilus sp.
CGCTGATCTCGGCGTTGGAGGTCAGCTTGTTTGATGCCGCCCCCAGCACGTTCAGGATCTTGCCCTTGAGCGGCAGAAGCGCCTGATAGGTCCGGTCGCGCGCGCCCTTGCCGGAGCCGCCCGCCGAGTCACCCTCGACAATGAAAAGCTCGGTGCCCGCGCGGTCCTTGCTGGTGCAATCGGTCAGCTTGCCGGGCAGGCGCAGTTTCTTGGTCGCGGATTTGCGGGCGGTTTCCTTTTCCTGCCGCCGCCGCATCCGTTCCTCGGCCCGCAGCACGAGGAAGTCGAGGATCGCGCCCGCGGATTTCGTATCCGCTGCGAGCCAGTTGTCGAAGTGGTCGCGCACGGCGCCTTCGGTCATTTTGGCGGCCGCTTCCGTCGACAGCCGGTCCTTGGTCTGCCCGACAAAGGCGGGGTCGCGGATAAAGCAGGAGACCAGCGCGCAGCCGCCTGAAATCAGGTCTTCACGGGTGATCTGCGCGGCCTTCTTGTTGCCGGCGAGTTCCCCGTAGCCCTTGATCCCCTTCAGGATCGCGTTCCAGAAACCGGTTACGTGCGTGCCGCCTTCGGGGGTTGGCACGGTGTTACAGTAGGACTGGATGAAGCCGTCGCGCGCAGGGGTCCAGTTGATCGCCCATTCCACCTTGCCGGGCTCGCCGAATTTTTCCTGAAAATCGACGGTGCCCGCGAAGGGTTTGTCGGCATAGGTGCTGGCCGTGCCGAGGGTTTCTTTCAGATAATCCGAGAGGCCCCCGGGAAAGTGGAAGGTCGCCTCAAGCGTGGTCTCGCCGTCGTCGATCTTGGACTTCCAGCGGATTTCGACGCCGCTGAACAGATATGCTTTGGAGCGGATCGATTTGAACAGGCGCGCGGGTTTGAAGCGGTGGCTGCCGAAGATCTCGGCGTCTGCGTGGAAGGTCACCGTCGTACCGCGCCGGTTGGGGGCGCTGCCGACTTTCTCGACGGGCCCGAGGGGGACACCGCGCGAGAAACGCTGTTCGTAGATTTCCTTGTTCCGCGCGACCTGCACGACCATGCTGTCGGAGAGCGCGTTCACGACCGAGGCACCCACCCCGTGCAGACCGCCCGAAGTCTGATAGGCCTTGCCCGAGAATTTGCCGCCCGCGTGCAGCGTGCAGAGGATCACCTCCAATGCGGATTTGTCGGGGAACTTGGGGTGCGGATCGACAGGGATGCCGCGCCCGTTGTCACGGATGGTGATGGAATAATCGTTGTGCAGCTCGACCTCGATCCGGTTGGCGAAACCGGCGACGGCCTCGTCCATGGAGTTGTCGAGGACTTCCGCCACAAGGTGGTGCAGCGCCCGTTCGTCAGTGCCACCGATATACATGCCGGGGCGTTTGCGGACGGGTTCGAGCCCTTCGAGAACCTCGATTGAGGAGGCGTTATAGTCGCTGGGGGAGGCCCCTGACAGGAGGTCGTTTGCCATCGGTTACCGCTCTTGTTCTTTTGATTTGGGTTATAATGGCAGGCAGGCGGGCAGGGGGCAATCGGGGATTGCTTGCGGTCGCGCTCTGGCGGGCTAGTGTTGGGACAAAGGAGACCAAATCATGCGCGTATTTTTCACAGGTGGCAGCGGCAAGGCTGGTAAGCACGCAATCCAACATCTACTGGCGCAGGGCCATCAGGTGACCAATGTGGATATGGTGCCCTCGGGGCTGGATGTGCCGGAGTTGCTGATCGACCTCACCGATGCGGGTCAGGTGATTGGCGCGATGTCGCAATATGCGGGCTGGGATGATCTGGAGGATGGCGTGCCGAGCTATGATGCCGTGGTGCATTTCGCTGCGGTCCCGCGCATCCTGATCGGCACCGATGGAGAGTGTTTCCGCCAGAACACCATCACCACCTACAATGTCATCGAAGCGGCGGTGAAGCTCGGCATCCGCAAAGTGATCTTTGCCTCATCCGAGACCACCTATGGCGTCTGTTTCGCCAAGGGCGAGATCAAGCCCGAGTATGTCCCCGTCGATGAGGACCACCCCACCGTGCCCCATGACAGCTATGCCATGTCCAAGGTCTGCAACGAGATGACGGCCAAATCGTTTCAGGCGCGGACGGGCTTTGATATCTACGGGCTGCGGATCAACAATGTGATCGAGCCGCATGAATATGCCCAGAACTTCCCTGCCTATATGGAAGACCCAGCCACACGCCGCCGCAATATCTTTGCCTATATCGACGCGCGTGATCTGGGCCTTATGGTGGATTGCTGCCTCAGGACCGACGGGCTGGGATATGAGGTTTTCAATGTCTCGAACGACGATATGTCGGTGGGTATCACCAGCGACGAAGTGATTGCCCGGTTCTACGAGGGCGTCGAGGTCCGCCGCGCGATGCGCCCCGATGAGACCTTCTATGCCAATAACAAGGCCAAGCGGATGGTGGGTTTTGCCCCCAAGCATAGCTGGCGCGAGGTTCTGGGGTGAGCTTTCCCGCCTTTGATCTGTCCGCTTTCGAGGCGGCGGAAGGCGAGGCGCGGGCGGCGCTTGCGGCCGATCTGGATCGTATCTGCCGCGAAACGGGATTTCTTGTGCTGAAGGGGCACGGCGTCGATGATGCCGTTGTCGCGGGTGTGTGGGGTGTGGCGCGGGCGTTCTTTGCGCAAGCGCCCGAGGCAAAGCAGGCGATCGCGCCACCCTATCAGGGCTACCCCTACGGTTATTTGGGGCCGGACGCGGAAGCGCTGGCGCGCTCCAAGGGTGAGGACACACCGCCTGATCTGAAAGAGAGTTTCAACGGCGGTCCCTTGCGGGTGCCGGATGATGCCTCGCCCGATGCGATGAAATTCTGCTACCAGCCGACACTCTGGCCTGATCTCGACGGTTTCCGTGCCGCATGGGAGACCTACTACGCCGCGCTGGAGGACCTTGCTGCGCGGATCATGCGGGCCTTTGCGGCGGCGCTGAAACTCCCCGAAGATCACTTTGATCCCTTCATTGCCAATCCCATTTCGGCGCTGCGGGCGCTGCACTATCCCGCTACCATCGGCGCGCCGCTCGACAAGCAACAGCGGGCGGGGGCGCATACGGACTATGGTTCGCTGACGATCCTTTTGCCGCAACCGGGGTCGCAGGGATTACAGGTCCAGATGCAGGGGGAATGGGTCGATGTGCCCGCACCTGAGGGGGCCTTTGTCATCAACATCGGTGATCTGATGGAGCGTTGGACGGCGGACGCATGGGTCAGCACCCTGCACCGCGTGGTGGCCAAGCCGGATCAGCCTGCACGGCAGTCACTGGCCTTTTTCCATCAACCGGATTGGGACGCCGAGATTGTGCCGCTCGACGGCTCGGAGACCTATCCGCCTGTGCGCTCCTGCCCCTATCTGATGGCCAAGTTTCAGGCGACCGGTGTCTGACCAGCCACTTTTTCAACGCTTTCTGGAACCGCAGTTCGAGGCCCTGCCCGAGGTCGTGCGTGCGGGGCATCGTGTGGGCGACGGGTTGCGACTGGAGGGTCACGCCAAGGTGACGCGCGGAAGGACGCTTTGGGCACGGTTGATTGCGGCAGTCTTCGGGTTTCCACCAGCTTCGGATGATGTGCCGGTGGTCGTTGTTATGTCACCCGAGAACGGTGGCGAGCTTTGGGAGCGGCGTTTTGACGGCAAACCGTTCCGGTCATTCTTGAAGGTGGAGAGTGGCCGCATGACCGAGCGCTTCGGCCCTTTGACCTTTACTCTGGACCTGCACGTCGCCGAAGGCCGTCTGCACTATCCGGTCATCGCTGGCCGCTGCGGTCCGGTGCCTTTGCCGCGCTGGATGCTGCCCGTGAGCATCGCCTTTGAATACGCGGCAGAGGGACGGTTTCATTTTGATGTGCAGTTGCGCGCCCCGCTGACGGGCGGGCTGATGGTGCATTATCAGGGCTGGCTGGAGCGGGCCTCAGGCCTCGGCGATTGAAATCAGGAGGGCGTTCAGCGGCCAGAGTGTGCGGAAGCAGTCCATGAGTTTTTCGGTCAGCGGGCCTTCCGGTACGGGGCCACTGGCAACGCAGCCTTTCATCCGCAAGAGCCGCGCGGCGGGGTGGTCCTGATCATAGGGTGACGGCACCCGTTTCAGTTCCGGTTCACGTAAAGGGAAACCCGCGGTTTCCACCTGACCCACTACCCCCATGATCCGGTCGGTGTCGAGATCGACCATCTGCCGCCAGTTCTCCAGCAGCGGCTTGTCGAAACCCATCCGCCCCGCTCCTGCGGTGACATAGTCCAGCCCGATCCCGAAAAAGAAGACGGGGTTCTGGGCCGTGCCTGCCTCGATCTCCCACATCATGTGCAGATGCGTGGTGTAGGGCGTCTTGTCCTTGGAGAACCGCACGTCACGGTGCGGGCGGAAGAGCTTTGACTTGATTGGCGTGTCGGTGAGGGTGGAGAGAGGCGCGCAGAGGTCGTCGAGCAGCGCAAGCGCGGGTGCCTTGAGTTTGTTATCATAGGTGTCCTTATGCGCCTGCCACAAGTCGCGGGTATTGTTCGCGGCCAGCTCTGACAGAAAGCTGCGGGCGTCGGTGATCAGGGTGTCATAGGCGGCCATCTGCGCGGTCCTTTGCTGTTCATGGACAGCTTAGCGATTTGGACCTGCCTGTCCATTGTGGCCTCTCCTCGCGCAGTTTAGATAGACACCATGCGCGCGCCCCTGATCCTCTCGGCCCTGATGGCCCTGCCCACGGCTCTTGCCAGTCATCCGCATGTCTTTGTCGAGGCGGCGGTGCGGGTTGTCTTTGATGAGGCGGGGGAGGTCTCGGTCCATCTCGACTGGCGCTATGATGAATTCTTCTCGCTGTTGGTGACCTCGGATCTGGGGCTTGATCTGGACGGTGACATGCTGCTGACCGAGGAAGAGCAGTTGCGGCTGGAGAC
>CAXQAV010000347.1:0-4124 GCA_964221795.1 Luminiphilus sp.
GAGGAACTGGAGCTGGAACTGCGCCTGCAGCAGGAACGCAACGACCAGATCTTCCGCCAGTTGGAAGAGGCTATGCTGGTCTCGGTGGAACCGCTCGACCGGATGTTCCGTGCGGCAGGGATGAACCCCGACACGCTGATCAGTCAGGTGCGGCAGGGCTATTCCGGCACCGGTGGCCCGCTGACCCCGATCCAGTTCTCCACCCGTGGGCAGGAACCCGACCCTGACGCGCTTCGCGCGAACGCCATTCTGACTGCGATGGACCGGATCAACCTTTACCGGATCGCCGCCGAGAAAGTGCCCTTCTCGATGCCTGTACGGTCAAACTTCCGCTTTACCTCCGGCTTCGGGCAGCGCTGGGGGCGGCTACACGCAGGCACCGACTTTGCAGGCCCGATCGGCACACCGGTCTATGCGACAGCCGATGGCGTCGTGACACATGCGGGCTGGACCTCCGGCTATGGCCGCCTGATCAAGATTCAACATGACTTTGGCATCGAGACCCGCTATGCCCACCTCAACGCGATGGACGTCCGTGTAGGCCAGCGCGTATCGCGTGGCGATCGCATTGGTGCCTTGGGTAACTCCGGCCGTTCGACCGGGCCCCATCTTCACTACGAAGTCCGCGAAAGCGGCAACCCTGTTAACCCCATGAACTACATAAGAGCTGGACAAGATGTTTTCTAAATCCAAAATCAACGAACCTGCACCCAAAGCCACTGAAACCGATGCGGCAAAGGGCGCTGATGCAGCCAAGCCAGCAAGAACCGATTTCAAGGCATCTGCCCCCAAGCCCAAGCCGCCGGCATCCGTGCTGTCGTCCGATCTGCTGATCACCGGCAATCTCAAGACCACCGGCGACATCCAGGTCGAAGGTCAGGTCGAGGGTGACATCCGTGCCCACCTGCTCACCGTCGGCGAAGGTGCCACGATCAAGGGTGAAGTTGTGGCTGACGATGTTGTCGTAAACGGCCGGATCGTCGGTCGCGTGCGTGGCCTCAAGGTCCGCCTGACCTCGACCGCCCGCGTCGAAGGCGACATCATCCACAAGACCATCGCCATCGAAAGCGGCGCACACTTCGAAGGCTCTGTCCAGCGTCAGGACGACCCGCTTTCGAACGGTGCCAAAAAGATGCCCGCTGCCGCAGCTGATGCCGCAAAGTAAGTCCTGAGGGACAAAGGATAAAACCGATCAAGGGCGCCGCGCAGGCGCCCTTTTTTCATGCCAGGGCGCGGCGATAGACGTGCCATGTCGCATGGCCGAGCACGGGCAACACGATCACAAGCCCCAGAAACCACGGCAGCAGCGCAATCAGCGACAGAACCGCAATCAGCGCCGCCCAGAGCCACATCACGGGCAGATTCTCGCGCACGGCCTTGAGGCTTACCAGCATCGCCGTCACGAAATCCACCTCACGATCCAAGACCAGTGGCAGGCTGACCACCGTCAGCGAAAACAGCAAGAACGCAAGCACCGCACCCACGCCCAGTTCGACCGCAATCATCGTCAGGCCGTTGGGGGTCAGGAAGGCTTCAAAGCTCTGGCTGACATTCGTCATCGTCGAAAGCCCCATGAACAGGGCAAAGATCATATGGGCCAGAAAGGTCCAGAACAGGAAGTAGATAACGATAATCGCCCCGAGCCACGGCAACTGACGCGTCCGTTCCTGCCAGACAATCCCCAGCACGCCCTTCCAGTCCAGCGGTTTGCCCTGCTCCAACCTGCGGCTCACCTCATAAAGCCCTGCCGCAGCAAACGGAGCCAGCAGCGGAAAGCCCAGCGACGTGGCCAGCGTCCAGGTCACATGCCCTGCCCCGACCCAGAGCATCAGAAATCCGCCCACCACATAGACGGCGCTAAAGAACAGCCCAAACTGCGGCGCGGCCAGGAAATCGCGCCAGCCTGCGGCCAGCACTGCGCGCAGATCAGACATATGCAGTTTGTTGACGGTGACAGTTTCGGCCATGGCCTACCCTCCCCTGTGCCAAGCCTCTCCCAATTGTAGCACAGCCTGATCATCGCCCCGACGCCCCGCTATTTGCAAGCCCATCGGACGCGGGCCACCCATTGGCACGGCAATCGCGGGCAGCCCGATCAGGCTGACGGGCACCACGACCTCCATCCAGCGGTGATAGGTGTCCATCGCGACGCCACCAACCTCGCGCGGCCAGTGCCAGTCGAGTGGGACCGGGAAACATTGTGCGGTGGGCAGGACAAAGGCGTCATAACTCTCAAACAGCTTGGTCACCGCGCGATACCAGTCCGAACGCAGCGTGCTTGCCCGCTGGATTCCGCGGCCCGACAAAGCAAGCCCGCGCTCGATCTCCCAGATCGCTTCGGGTTTGAGCAGATCGCGCGTTTTCGGCTGGTGATAGAGCGGCCCGAGCGAGGCCGCGACCGCAAAAGACCGCAAGGTGATCCATGCGTCCCAAATGGCCGCGGCGGGGAACGGCGGCGCGACCTCATCAACGAAGCAGCCCATATCCGTCAGGCGGTCAAGACCGGTCTTGCAGACATCCAGCACGCCCGCCTCCATCGGATAGGCCCCGCCCCAGTCGCCCAGCCACGCAAGCCTGCGCCCGCGCACATCGGCGTTCAATGTAGCGACTGTGGGGACATGCGGCATCCCGAAGGGCTGACGCGGATCGGGTCCTGCCTGCACATCCAGCAACAGCGCCAGATCACGCGGCGACCGCGCCATAGGACCATTGGTCGACAACTGGTGCAGGAACATATCGCCCAAAGGTTCGGACGGGACCAGCCCCCAGCTTGGCCGGAAGCCATAGACCCCGTTCCATCCCGCCGGATTGCGCAGGCTGCCCAGCATGTCGGACCCGTCTGCAAGCGGCACCATCCCGCAGGCCAGTGCCACCGCGGCGCCCCCCGAAGAGCCCCCCGCTGACCGCCCGGCCAGCGTCGCATTCTCGGTCGCCCCGAAGACAGGGTTGAAAGTGTGACTGCCCAAACCGAATTCGGGTGTATTCGTCTTGCCGATGATGATGGCACCTGCGTCCTGCATGCGCTGAACCATGATGTCACTTGTTGCGGCTGGTTTGCCCGCAAAGGCAGGTGAGCCCATCGAGGTGGGCAGGCCCGCTGCATTTGCAAGGTCTTTCACCGCAATCGGCAGCCCGTGCAAAGGGCCACGTTCCGTCACCGCATCCGCCGCCCGCGCCTCTGCCAGCAATGCCTCTTCGTCGCGCAAAGAGACGACGGCATTCTTCACAGGATTATCCCGCGCAGTGCGCGCAAGGCTCGCCTGCATCAATTCGACACAAGAGATCTCGCGCGCTTCCAATGCGGCGCGCAGCCTCCATGCATCCCATTCCAGAAAATCGCTCATGCCCTACAGAAACCGGAACGCGGGCGGCAGGCAAGCCTATTCCGCGTTCGCCTCGGCGCGGCTCTTGCCAGAGACATTCATCGCCAGTGTCGCCGCCATGAAGCCGTCCAGATCACCGTCCAGAACGCCCTTGGTGTCCGAGGTTTCGTGCCCCGTCCGCAGGTCCTTCACCATCTGATAGGGCTGGAGGACATAAGACCGGATCTGGTTGCCCCAGCCCGCATCACCGGCGTTCTCATGCGCCTCGTTCACAAGGGCAGAGCGCTTGTCCAACTCGATCTGGTAAAGCCGCGATTTCAGCGCCTTCATGGCGATATCGCGGTTCTGGTGCTGCGACTTCTCGGAGCTGGTCACCACGATCCCGGTCGGAAAGTGCGTGATCCGCACCGCCGAGTCGGTGGTGTTGACGTGCTGACCGCCCGCACCGGACGACCGGTAGGTGTCGATACGAATATCCGACGGATTCACTTCGATCTCGATATTGTCGTCGACGACCGGATAGACCTTCACCGATGTAAAAGAGGTGTGGCGCTTGGCAGCACTGTCGAATGGCGAGATACGGACCAGACGATGCACGCCGCTTTCGGACTTGAGCCAGCCATAGGCGTTGTGCCCGCTGATCTTATAGGCGGCAGACTTGATCCCCGCCTCTTCGCCCGCCTGCTCGGATTGCAGTTCGACCTTATAGCCCTTCTTTTCCGCCCAGCGGACATACATCCGTGCGAGCATATTGGCCCAGTCACAGCTTTCCGTTCCACCGGCACCGGCGTTGATTTCAAG
>CAXQAV010000348.1:0-4767 GCA_964221795.1 Luminiphilus sp.
GGCAAGTTTCTTGGCCGCTTTCTTCTGGCTGAACCACTTGCGGCGGCGCTCGTCCTTTTCGGGCCATTTGCTATGAATGTGGGTCACATGCAGCGGATAGACCAGCGTGATGATCGGCGCATTGCCGACCTTGCCGGGCTTGTTGTGAGAGTAGACGCCCAGACAGATATCCTGCACCTCGCCCTGCAATCCCGCCTCTTCAAAGGCTTCGGTGGCCGCAGCGGCGGCAGGTGTGGCTTTGTGCATGGGCCAGCCTTTGGGAATGATCCAGCGCTTGCGGGTGCGGCTGGTGATCAGGCAGATCTGCAACTGATCCTTCTTCATGCGCCAGCACAGGGCAGCAAACTGCGCGCGCGCATCGGTTTTCGCACCTGTCCGCAGTTTCAGCGGAAGTTGTCTGACGGATGATTTGCCCATGTTCTCCGCGTCAAAAGGGATTAAGTCTGCCGCATGGCAGAGGTTATGCAGAGCATCGAAAGAGGGGCAAGAGCCACCCCGCGCTTTATCGGCCATGAAATCTATCGCCACTCCAGTTATGGCGACTGGCACCCGCTGCGCGTGCCGCGTGTCTCGACGGTGATGGACCTTGCCCGCGCACTTGGCTGGTTGCCGCCAGCGCAGTTCATCACCAGCCCGCGCGCGAAACCCGCCGCGCTGACGGGCTTTCATTCGCCCGACTACATCGCGGCCCTGCAAAGCGCCGAAGCCGCGCAGGCGGTCTCGCCCGAAGTGAAGGCCCGCTATGCGCTCGGCACCCCCTCGAACCCCATCTTTCGCGAGATGTACCGCCGCCCCGCGACCTCGGCGGGGGCATCGCTTCTGGCAGGCGAGCTTCTGCGCGATGGTGGCGTGATCTACTCGCCCGCAGGCGGCACCCATCACGGGATGCCCGACCGCGCAAACGGGTTCTGCTATCTCAATGATCCGGTGCTGGCGATCCAGTCGCTCCGCCGCAACGGGGCGCAGCGCATTGCCTATGTCGATATCGACGCGCACCACCCCGACGGGGTCGAACATGCTTTCGCGCATGATCCGGACACGCTCTTGATCTCGGTGCATGAGGTCAACCGCTGGCCGCGGACAGGTGCCATGACCGACATCGGGGCAGGGCCGGTCTATAACCTGCCGGTGCCGCGCGGGTTAAATGATGATGAAATGGCGCTGATCCGCGATGCGCTGATCCTGCCGGTGGTCGCACAGTTCCGCCCCGATGCCATCGTCCTGCAATGCGGTGCCGATGCGGTTGCCGAGGACCCGCAGTCGCGGTTGACCCTCTCCAACAACGCGCATTGGGCAATCGTCGCAGCCCTGCGCCCGCTCGCGCCGCGCTATCTGGTGCTGGGCGGAGGCGGGTACAACCCGTGGTCCGTGGGACGTCTCTGGACAGGTGTTTGGGGGACGCTTTGCGGGCATGAGATCCCCGACATCCTGCCCGAACAGGCCCGCGATGTCCTGGCGGCGCTCACATGCGAGGGCCCCTTCCGGCGGCACGACCCCGAGACCCATTGGATTACCCATCTGCGCGACCTTCCGCGCAATGGGCAGATCGGCGCTGACCTGCGGCAGAACGTGCAGGAGCTTGCAGGGCCGCAGCAGATTTGGGTCTAGGCGGCGCTTGCAAGCCCTGCGTTTGCCCCCAATAGTCGGTCCATGCGCATCCTTGCCCTGATCCTTGCTTTTGCCATCGCGCCAATCGCGGCCCGCGCCGACCTTCTGGTCTTTGCGGCCGCGAGCCTGAAAGAACCGCTCGACCGGATCGCGGCGGAGTTTGGCGATGTGACTGTCTCCTATGGCGGCAGCGGCGCGCTCGCGCGGCAGGTCATGCTGGGCGCACCTGCGGATGTGGTGCTGCTGGCGAATGATGCATGGATGGACGCGCTTGCCGATGCGGGGGCGGTGCAGGGGGACAGTGTCCGCGACTTTGCCAGCAACAGGCTTGTCCTGATCGGCCCGTCCGGCAGCGCGGCTCTGCCAATTGAGGCGGCGGCGATCGACACACGCCGCGCCGGAGGACGTATCGCCACCGGTCTGACTGAGGCTGTCCCCGCCGGTATCTATGCCAAAGCGGCGCTGCAATCGCTGGAGCTTTGGGAGGCCCTCTCGCCACATCTGGCCGAGGTTGACAATGTCCGTGCCGCGCTTGCACTAGTCGCCCGTGGCGAAGCACCTTTGGGCATTGTCTACCGCACCGATCTGCGGATCACCGACGCGGTGGCCGAAATCGCCGTTTTCCCCGAAACCAGCCACCCGCCGATCCGCTACACTGGTGCTGTCACGTCACATGCCGCCACCGAAGCGGCGGGTTTTCTCGCCTATCTGAGCGTAGAGGCGGGGCAGGCCGTGTTGTCCGAGGCGGGCTTCCTGCCGCCTGTCGTGCAAGGGGACGGGTGATGTTGGGGCCAGCCGAGATGACCGCGATCATGCTATCGCTGCGCGTGGCGCTGGTGGCGACACTGCTGGCGCTGCCGCTCGCGATCTGGGTGGCCTATGTGCTGGCCCGCAAGGAATTTCCGGGGCGGCAGTTGCTCAACGGGCTGGTGCATCTGCCGCTTGTCCTGCCGCCTGTCGTGACCGGTTATCTGCTCTTGGTGCTTTTCGGCCAGCAGGGGCCGCTCGGCGGGTTCCTGTCAGAGGTGTTCGGCATCAGTTTCGCCTTCCGCTGGACCGGTGCGGCGCTGGCCGCGGGCGTCATGGCCTTTCCGCTGATGGTGCGCGCGCTGCGGTTGGGGTTCGAGGCCGTCGATCAAGGGCTTGAGGATGCAGCCGCCACGCTCGGCGCATCCCGCACCCGCATCTTTGCGACGATTACCCTGCCGCTGATCCTGCCGGGCATTTTCGCGGCGGCCATCCTCGGCTTTGCCAAGGCGCTGGGCGAGTTCGGCGCGACAATCACCTTTGTCGCCGCGATCCCCGGCCAGACCCAGACGATCCCCACAGCGATCTACGGGCTGTTGCAGGTGCCCGGCAGCGAGCCGGCCGTGCTGGTGCTGGTCACGGTCTCGGTCGTCCTTGCCATGGGGGCCTTGCTGGTCTCCGAATGGCTGGCCCGCCGCATGGCGCGCCGGTTGGGGCGGGACGCATGATCAGGGTCGCGTTAAGAAAGGCGCTTGGCGACTTCACGCTTGATGCAGCGTTTGAGGCCCCGAATGGTGTCACCGCTATCTTCGGGCGGTCTGGCTGTGGCAAGACCTCGCTGGTCAACGCGGTCGCTGGCCTCTTGCGCCCCGACAGCGGACGGATCGCGGTCGGAGACACGACCCTTTTTGACAGCGCGGCGGGCATTGATCTGGCCACGCGGCACCGCAGGATCGGCTCTGTGTTTCAGGACGCAAGGCTCTTTCCGCATCTCAGCGTTGATCGCAATCTGACCTATGGCGGCGATCACGACCGCGACCGGATCATTACCACCCTCGGGCTGGAAAATCTGCTCAACCGGATGCCCGCGGCTCTCTCGGGCGGCGAAAAGCAGCGGGTCGCCCTGGGGCGGGCGCTGATGTGCAATCCGCAGCTCTTGTTGATGGACGAACCGCTGGCCGCACTCGACGCCCCCCGCAAGGCGGAAATCATGCCCTACCTCGCGCGCCTGCGGGACGAGGTGAAGGTGCCCATGCTCTATGTCAGCCATGATGTCTCGGAGGTCGCGCGGCTGGCAACAACGCTGGTGATCATGGAAGCGGGGCAGGTGGTGGCCGCCGGTCCGGTCGGCGAGGTCCTCTCGGACCCCGAAATCGTGCCGCTGGTTGGCGTGCGGGCGGCGGGTGCTGTGATGACGGCACGGGTGGCGGGGCGGTTGCTCGATGATGGGCTGACCGAGCTGGCCTTCTCTGGCGGCAGGCTTTTGCTGCCGGGCGATTTCGGGACACTCGGCCAGAACGTGCGGCTGCGCATCGCGGCACAGGATGTGATCCTGTCACTCCAAGCGCCCGAGGGGATCAGCGCGCTGAACGTCCTGACCGTCACAATTGACAAGATCGTCGAGGGGCGCGGTCCGGGCGTCGCTGTCGGTTTGAGGGCGGGTGATACACATCTGCTGGCACGCGTGACGCGGCGCAGCGCAGGGCGGATGAACCTTGCCGTGGGCCAGAGCCTCTTTGCGATCATCAAGGCGACAGCCGTCGGCCCCGAAGATGTAGGAGGCTAGGCACCCGCACTTGATATCCCCTTGACCTTCGCGCGGACGAACCGTAGGTGAAGCGCAGGACGGCGAGTGGGCAGGTAGGTTATGCAGCGGATTGCAAATCCGTGTAGACCGGTTCGATTCCGGTACTCGCCTCCAAACAACTTCAAAGAACTAGTGCATATTTGCGCGAGTTCCACGAACTAAGTCTGAACATTCAGTTTTTGTTCTGTTCGCATTTGCTAGGGCTGAAACGCTCTGACACGTTGCCGAACCTTGGTCGGACACTGGCCAGTATCCGGGTGCGCTCAGAATACCGCAATCATGCCCGGTCATATGACTTCGTGCACCACCGGACAGATGACTGGAAGGCATTCCGGACCCTAAAAATCTTGGATGTGCATAGCGGAGAATGCCTGATCATCAGAGTGAAACGCAAGCTGAGCTCGACTTAGGTCATCGATGCGTTGACAGATCTGTTCATCCTGCGTGGTGTCCCTGCTTACATCCGATCGGACCACGGCCCGGAGTTCATTGCCAAGGCCGTCCGAGAGTGGATCGCAGCAGTCGGCGCTCAGACCGCCTACATTTTGCCGGGGTCACCTTGGGAGAACGGCTATGTGGAGAGCTTCAATGCCCGGTTCCGGGAC
>CAXQAV010000349.1:0-4369 GCA_964221795.1 Luminiphilus sp.
GCCGCTGGTGGGCGTGTAGAAATCCGTGCCGGCAATCGCCGCGCAGACCCCGCAATAGCCTGCGACGGGCGTTGCCTCCAGCATCGCCCTTGAAGGTGCCAGTTCGGGAGTGCCGTAGAAATCCTGCCCGAACCACCGCTGCAGGACGGCATCCGACGCGCCTGCCATTCCACCCCTGCGGATCCATGCGATCCGGTCGGCCCACATCGCCGGATTGCCTATCTTGGCTGCGGTATTGGACAGCACCAGAGCGCGGATCACGTCGGGGCGCTTTACCGCCAATCCTTGGGCGATCATCCCGCCGACCGAGAGGCCGACGAAGAGGACATCACTGAGACCGAAGGCATCACACACAGCCTCTGCATCGCTGACAAGCTGGCCCATGCTATAGGGCCCCTCCGGCACCTCCGAGCGGCCATGCCCGCGCAGATCGAAGCGGATGATCCTCAACCCCTTTGGCAAGAGGGGCAGGATCGCATCCCAGACTTCCAGTGTGCTGCCTAGCGAGTTTGCAAAGACAATCGCAGGGGCGTCGTCCGGGCCCTCGCTTTGGGCATAGATGCGGGTGCCGTCGCGGGAGATTACATCAGTCATGCGGAGAGTGTCGCCAGTGCCTTTTGAAAGACCGCTGCATCCACGTTGCCACCGGTGGCAACGGCGATGACAGCGTCGCCTTCGAATTCATCAGGATGGAAGAGGACCGCCGCAAGTGCCGCAGCACCGCAGGGTTCGACACCGATCCGCAGGCGCTCGAAGGCCAGAGCCACTGCCCGTAGCGCTTCTTCTTCGGTGACGACGATCCCCGGCCCGCAGAGGCGTTTGAGGATCGGGAACGTTATGTCGCCGGGTTGCGGCGTGATGATGGCGTCCATCGATGATCCCGACAGGCGTTCATTCCGCTTGATCTCGCCTGCAGCAAGCGAGCGGGTGACGTCGTCAAAATGCTCTGGCTCGGCGGGGCGGACGCGCAGCGTCGGTGCTTCCGCCTCCAGCGCCAGTGCGATGCCCGAGGTCAGGCCGCCACCGCCGCAGCAGACCACCACATCGGCATTTTCCACACCAAGCGCGTTCATCTCTTCGGCGATCTCGAGACCCGTTGTGCCTTGCCCCGCGATGACGAGCGGTTCGTCGAAAGGTTTGATGAGCGTCAGGCCCCGCTCGGCGCTCAGTCGCGCGCCGATCTCGTCGCGGTCTTCGGTTGCGCGGTCATAGAGAACCACTTCGGCCCCAAGTGCTGCCGTGTTGTCGATTTTCACCTGTGGCGCATCGGCAGGCATGATGATGACGGCAGGTGTGCCGTGTTCGCGGGCGGCGAGGGCCACGCCTTGCGCATGGTTGCCGCTGGAAAAGGCGATCACGCCCGCTTTCAACTCGTTGTCTGTCAGAGAGGAGACCGCCGACCAGCCACCACGGAATTTGAAAGAGCCGGTATGCTGCAGGCATTCGGCCTTCACAAACACGCGGCGGCCCGCGATCTCGTCCAGGAAAGGCGAGGTCAGGATCGGTGTCCGCCTTGCGTGCCCCTTAAGCCGTCCGGCGGCGGCACGGATCAGGTCGATGTTCATTGCATTGTCTCCAGCCATGCTTGCAGCACTGCGACTGCATCGGGTTCGTCCAGAAAAGGGACATGGCCGCGCCCTGCGATATCGGCGCGCAGCACGTCGGGGCGGCGGCGGGACATCTCGTCCGCTGTTGCCTTGCTTAAGAGGTCGGAATTGGCACCACGGATCAAGGCCAGCGGCAGCCCGCCAAGCGCATCAAAGAGCGGCCAAAGGTCCGGCGCCGGCTGGGCACCAGCGGCCAGCACCGCATCGCGCAGTTTCGGGTCGTAGCGGATCACCAACCGGCCATCCTTTTCCTCATAGTGGGCCTCGACCTCTTCGCGCCAGCGGGACATTGGGACGTCCGTGAAATGGGTCCAGAGCTTTGCGCGGGCGGCAGCGGCCTCCTCATAGGTCTTTTGCGCAGGATTGCGCCCGATGTAGTCCTTAATCACGTCCAGCCCACGGTCCTCGATCACCGGCCCGATGTCGTTGAGTGCCACGCCCAAGAGGCGGTTCCTTGCGGTTGCCGCCAAAACCATCGCGATCAGCCCCCCGCGCGAGGTGCCGAGGATTGCGGCCTTGTCCAGCCCCAGATGATCCATCAGTGCCAGCACATCGGCACCTTCCTGCGGGATGGTATAGGTCGCAGGATCAGCCCAGTCCGACTGCCCGCGTCCGCGATAGTCCGGGCGGATCAGACGCACAGGTAGATGCGGGGCGACGTGATTGAAATCCGCGCCGTTGCGCGTCAGCCCTGCCAGCGCGATGACCGGCAGTCCGTCGCCTTCGTCAGTGTAGTAAAGCTGGGTGCTATCATGGGCCGTGTAATGCGGCATCAGGCGATCTCCGGAATGGTCGTGAGGTCCTTGAGGATGTGATGCGGTTGGCCAAAGAGGCGGTCAACCGGATCACCCGCGCGGTTGACCCATGCGGTGTGGAAACCGTAGTCGGCCGCCCCTGCGATATCCCAGCCGTTGGAAGATACAAACAGCACCTCGTCCCGCGCACAGCCAAAGCGGCCCTGCACCATGTCGTAGACCTTGGCGTGAGGCTTGAAGACGCCGACGGCCTCGACACTAAGCACCGCATCTAACTGTTTCCCGATCCCTGCCGATTTGACCGCGGCCTCCAGCATGGCGGGCGAGCCGTTCGACAGGATTGCCGTCTGTTTGCCTGCGGTCTTGAGCGTGGTCAGCATCGCGGGCACCTCCGGATAGGCGGCGAGTTCCCAGTAAAGCTCAAGCAGGCGTTTGCGGGTCGCGGGATCGACCAGCCCCTGCGCCTCGAGCGCCCAGTCCAGACCGTCTTCGGTCACAGTCCAGAAATCGCAATGCCGGTCGGCCACGGCGCGCAGCCACGAATATTCCAGCTGCTTGCGGCGCCAGTCGAAGGCCAGCTTGGGCCAGACGGCCTGCAGGGCCGCATGTTCCGGCTCGCGCGCGGCGGCCTGTGCTGCGGCGTTCACGTCAAACAAAGTGCCATAGGCATCAAAGATGTAGGTCGAAAAGGACATGGCTCTCCCCTTACTTGCGCGCATCGTGTCATGGGCGGCGAGCGGCGAAAAGGGGCAATCGGTTTGCAACCCTGCCCATGTCCCTTTAGATTCCGGCGTTTATGCAACGACAAAGGAAAGCAGAGACAATGACACAAGCCAAAGCAGGCGACACCGTACGGATCCACTACACGGGCACACTCGACAACGGCGACCAGTTCGACAGCTCGGCAGGACGTGACCCGCTGGAGTTCGTTGTTGGCTCGGGTCAGATCATTCCCGGGCTGGACGCTGCCATCCCCGGCATGGCCGTGGGCGACAAGAAGGACGTCAACGTGTCAGCCGCTCAGGCCTATGGCGAGCACAACCCCGACAACCAGCAGGCTGTGCCGCGCGCACAGATCCCAGCCGAGATCCCGCTCGAGGTCGGCACGCAGCTGCAGATGCAGACACCGCAGGGACAGGTGATCCCCGTGGTCGTCGCCGATGTGACCGAGGCCGAAGTGACACTCGACGCGAACCACCCGCTGGCCGGAAAGAACCTGAACTTCGCCATCGAGATGGTCGAGATCAAGGCCGCCTGATCGGGCAAGCCAGACAAGATTGACCGGAGCGGGGGCGCCCTAGCGCTTCCGCTTCGGCACCCGGCTGATGAAGTCGGGCGGTCGCTTGGCGACCCATGCAAAGAACTTGGCCAGCCGCGGATGGGCACGAAGCGCCTCTGGCGACGCATAGTCGCGGGCCAGCTCGGTCTCCGACAAGGTCGCGTGAATTTCCTTATGACAGATGTGGTGGACAAGGATCGTCGGGCCACCTTTCCCGCCCTTCAGCTTGGGAATGAGGTGATGCTGGCTTTGCGGCACATCGCTCGGGATGGGGCGGAGGCAAAGCGGGCAGGTAGGGTCTGTGGGCATGTGGGGAAGGTAGGGTGACGGGGAGGGGTGTCGAGGAGGGCAGTGGCAGCTTTGGGCCCAACGTCTCCCCGGTCTAGCCAGGCCAAGCAAACGACATTGAAGCCCTCATCAACGCATCCAGTGCCGGAGAATATTTGCGCCCGGGTACCGTGAATGCGGCTATCTTGCGCTCAACAACCGGTTCGACGAGTGGTCTCTGCATAAGACCAGACAAGGTCACGGAGTATTCAGGCATAAAAGCAAAGCCAATTCCTGCCGCCACCATGGCCTGAACCCAGTCTTCACGTTCAGAACGGAAACGCGCATACAATTTGACTCCTTTGGCTTCACACACGGACATCACCATTTCCCGAAGTTCGAAGGCCAGACGGTCTACGTATTTTTCACCAGAAAGTTCCTCGAGTGAAACGGCGTTGAGG
>CAXQAV010000350.1:0-4817 GCA_964221795.1 Luminiphilus sp.
GTCAAGGACGACGCAAACGAGGTCGAGGTCGAGATTGCCGAAGGCGTCAAGGTCCGCGTGGTCAAATCCACCATCGCCACCGTCATGAACAAGACCGAACCGGCGAAATCCTGATTTCTGCCGCGAAGAAATCCTGATTTTTGCCGCGAAAAGGCGCAGCCGATGCTGAATATTTCTTTCCCCAAGCAGTTGATGATCTGGCTCACGGTCATCGTCGGCTTGGCCGTCGCGATGCCGAACGCGTTCTACACGCGGGTGGAGACACATAACGATGCGGTGGCGATCATCGAGTCCGGCCAGTCTGATGCCGCACTAGAGGCAGATGCCGCCCTTTGGCCCTCGTTCCTGCCATCGAACCTTGTGAATCTCGGCCTCGATCTGCGGGGCGGGGCGCATCTTTTGGTCGAAGTGCAGGTCGAGGACGTGCACGCTTCCTTCATTGAAGGGTTCTGGCCGGCAGTCCGTGATGCGCTGGCAACAGAAAGAAATACCGTCGGTTTTGTGACCCGCGAAGAGGGGCCTGCGACCGAACTCCGCGTCCGCATTTCCGAAGCCGCTGGTGCCACCCGTGCGTTCGAGATCGTGCGCGGGCTGGCAAGCCCCGTAGCCTCGTTCACAGGGGCCGCATCAACGAACATCGACGTGCGCATTGATGGCACCTTGCTGACCCTCACCCTCTCCGAGGCCGAGAAGGTCGCGATGGACGAACGCACCCTGTTGCAGACACTGGAGATCATCCGCCGCCGCATCGACGAGGTCGGCACGCGCGAGCCGACGATCCAGCGTCAGGGTTCCGACCGTATTTTGGTGCAGGTGCCGGGTGTTGGCTCGGCGAATGAAATCATCGAGCTTTTGGGCACCACCGCGCAGCTGACCTTTAATCCGGTTGTCGGGCGCACGGCTGATCCGGATGCCTCACCCGGGACCGGCAATATTCTTGTTCCTGCGCTGGACGAGCCGAATGTCTACTACATTCTCGAGCGCCGTCCGGTTGTGACGGGCGAGGATCTGGAGAATGCGCAACTGGACTTTGACCAGAACGGTCGCCCCGCGGTGGCCTTCCGGTTCAATACCTCGGCCGCGCGGACATTCGGTGACTACACCCTCGAGAATATCGGCAATCCCTTTGCCATTGTCCTCGACAACGAGGTGATTTCCGCGCCCACGATCCAGAGCCATATTCCGGGTGGGTCAGGTATCATCACTGGCAACTTCACAGTGGATGAGGCGACCAATCTGGCGGTGCTGCTGCGTGCAGGTGCGCTGCCAGCGGAACTTGATTTCCTTGAGGAGCGGACCATCGGGCCGGAATTGGGCGCTGACAGTATCGTGGCCGGTCAGGTTGCCTGTATCGTCGCGGGTATCGCCATTCTCGCCTATATGGTGCTGAGCTACGGCCTCTTCGGGGTTTTTGCCAATATCGCTCTTGTGATCAACGTCGGCCTGATCTTCGGCCTTTTGAGCGCGGTTGGCGCAACGCTGACCCTTCCCGGCATTGCGGGGATCGTGCTGACCATCGGTATGGCGGTGGACGCCAACGTGATCATCTTTGAACGTATCCGCGAGGAACTGAAAACGGCTAAGGGCCCGGCGCGGGCGATCGAACTGGGCTACGAAAAGGCGATGTCGTCGATTGTGGATGCCAACATCACCACTTTCATGACGGCTGTGATCCTGCTTGTGATGGGCTCGGGTCCTGTGCAGGGCTTTGCCTGGACGCTGATGTTCGGGATTATGACTTCCGTATTCACTGCAATTTTCGTGACCCGTTCGCTGATTTCGATCTGGTTTGCACGTCGCCGCCCAAAGACAATCGAGGTTTGATATGCGTCTGAGACTGGTTCGCGAAAACACCTCTTTCGACTTCTTCAGCCGTGCCCGCATCTGGTTGGGCATTTCGATGATCGCCATGGTCATCGCCTTTGCCTCGTTCCTGATTCAGGGGCTGAACTACGGGATCGACTTTCAGGGCGGCACGAGCATCCGTACGGACAGTGCGCAGCCTGTCGACGTGGCGGCCTATCGTGCGGCGCTGGCGCCTTTGAATCTTGGCGATGTGTCAATTGCCGAAGTCGAAGACCCGCTCTTTGACGAAGACCAGCATGTGGCCCTTGTCCGCGTGCAGGCGCAGGACGGCGATGAGCGCATCGCCTCCGAGACCATCTCGGCCATTCAGGACGCCCTGCGCACCGTTGACCCCGAGATGACCTTTCCATCTGTGGAATCTGTCGGCCCGAAGGTTTCGGGTGAATTGATCCAATCGGCCATTATTGCTGTCTCGATGGCCGTTGTGGCGATCCTGCTCTACATCTGGCTGCGGTTCGAGTGGCAGTTTGCGGTGGGAGCGGTGCTGGCGCTTTGCCACGACGTGATCCTGACCATCGGTATCTTCTCGGAGTTGCAGATCAAATTCGATCTGGCGATCATTGCGGCCCTGTTGACGATTGTGGGCTATTCGATCAACGACACCGTGATCGTCTTTGACCGCGTCCGCGAGAACCTGCGCAAGTACAAGCAGAAGGACCTCAAAGAGGTTCTGAACCTCTCGATCAATGAAACGCTGAGCCGTACCTTGATGACATCTGGTACAACGCTTCTGGCTCTGATTGCGCTCTTCGTCCTTGGCGGCGATGTGATCCGCGGTTTCGTCTTTGCCATGATCTGGGGTGTGATCATCGGGACCTATTCGTCTATCTTTGTCGCGACAGCGATCCTGCTGGTGCTGGGCGTCAAGCGTGACTGGTCCAAGAAGGACCCGAGTGCGGGCACCCGCTACGGGCATATCGACACCTGAAGGAGCGCAGATGCGCCTGAACGAGATCACCTACAACGACGCCGTGCCGATTGACGGCTATGGCAGCGGCTTTTTCCGTATCGGCGGAAAGAAGTATGAAGGTGCGGTCATGGTGCTGCCCACAGGTGTCACTGCTTGGGGCGGTTATGAGGATACCGCGACACTCCTCGCGGCAGTCTCGGATGTCGATGTCCTGTTCGTGGGCACAGGGGCTGAGATCGCCCATGCCCCCAAGGCGTTCCGCGAGACACTGGAAGAGGCCGGGCTAGGGGTCGAGACCATGGCCTCGCCTGCGGCCTGCCGGACCTACAACGTCCTGCTGTCCGAGGGCCGACGGGTCGCTGTGGCTTTGCTGCCGGTCTGATGCTGCGCGTCGCTGACCTCACCTGCGCCAGAGGCGGTGTGCCCGTGCTGGAGCATGTGAGTTTCGAGGTCGCGGAAGGGCAGGCACTGATCCTGCGCGGCCCGAACGGGATCGGCAAAACGACCTTGCTGCGCACGCTTGCGGGGTTGCAGCCGGCACTGGAGGGCGAGGTGAGCTTTCCCGAAGATCAGGGTGCCTATGCCAGCCATGCGGACGGCATCAAGACGGCGCTCACGGTGACCGAGAACCTCAAGTTCTGGGCGGATGTGCATGGCACCACCATGCCTGATGATATTTTCGAGACCTTCGATCTGTTGGACCTGAAAAACCGGATGGGCGGAACGCTGTCGGCGGGGCAGAAGCGTCGTCTGGGGCTGGCGCGTCTGGGTGTGATCGGTCGCAAGGTGTTGTTTCTGGATGAGCCGACGGTCTCGCTGGATGGGTTCTCGGTCAAGCTCTTTGCCAATTGGGTCCAGAACACGCATCTCGCGCAGGGTGGTATCGCGGTGATTGCCACACACATTGACCTTGGCATTGAGGCCCCGGAACTGGACCTGACCCCGTTCAAGGCCGCACCCGATGCCGAAGGCGGGTCGGACGAGGCTTTCCTGTGATCGCGCTTCTCTGGCGGGACCTGCGGCTGGCGATCCGTGCGGGCGGTGGTTTTGGCCTTGGGCTGGCCTTTTTTCTGATTGTCGTGGTGCTGGTGCCTTTCGGCGTGGGACCAGAGACCGCGCTGTTGTCGCGGATTGCGCCCGGTATTCTCTGGGTCGCCTCGCTGTTGGCGGCGCTGCTGTCTCTCGACCGGATCTTCGCGCTGGATTACGAAGACGGCTCGCTGGCGCTCTTGGCCACGTCGCCCCTGCCGATGGAAGGCGTGGCGATGACCAAAGCGCTGGCGCATTGGATCACCACGGGCCTGCCGCTGACACTTGCTGCGCCTGTGCTGGGCTTCCTGCTGAGCCTTGCGCCTGAAGCCTACTTCTACCTTCTGATCTCCTTGTTGATCGGTACGCCTGCCTTGTCGATGATCGGCACTTTCGGCGCGGCGCTTACAGTGGGGCTGCGCCGTGGGGGGCTGCTTCTGTCTCTCTTGGTGCTGCCGCTTTATGTGCCGACGCTGATTTTCGGGGCAGAGGCCGTGCGGCGTGGTGCGGACGGTCTGGACGCAACAGGTGCGCTGATGCTGATGGGAGGGATCACAGCAGGGTGTTTTGCCTTGCTCCCCTTCGCGACTGCGGCGACATTGCGCATCAATCTGCGGTGATGAGGAATTGCCGCGGCCTATGAGGGAAGGTAGATAGCCAAACATGTCAATGTGGGAATATGCCAATCCGAAGAAGTTCATGGGCTGGACAGGGCCTGTTCTGCCGTGGACCTTTGCTCTTGCCGGCGTCTGCCTTGTGGTCGGACTTGTCTGGGGTTTCTTCTTTACGCCGGATGAATTCCGGCAGGGCTCGACCGTCAAGATCATCTACCTCCATGTGCCCTCGGCGCTGATGGCGATTAACGCGTGGATCATGATGCTGGTGGCCTCGCTCATCTGGGTCGTGCGGCGGCATCATGTGTCGGCCCTTGCAGCCCGTGCAGCGGCGCCAGTGGGGGTTGTCTTCACCATATCGCGCTTTTCACCGGTGGCATCTGGGGGCAGCCGATGTG